>JAEDOP010000085.1 GCA_016301865.1 Alphaproteobacteria bacterium | reverse complement strand
GGCCTCAGCTGCGCCGGTGGGCGTTGGCGCACGATAGTCCGCTGCAAAGTCGATTAACATCCAGTCTGGTTCATGCCCGACACCTGAAATCAGCGGAATATGGCTGGCCGCGGCTGCGCGCACCACAACTTCTTCGGAAAAGGGCAACAGGTCTTCCAACGCGCCACCACCACGCGCAACGATAATAACGTCAACATTATTTTCACGATTAAAGTATTCAATCCCCGCCGCCACTTCGGCCGCTGCTGTTGCGCCTTGAACAGTCGCTGGATACAACAGCACATGCACCGGGAACCGTTCCCGCAAACGATTTTGAATATCTTGAAACGCCGCGCCAGTCGGACTGGTTACAACACCAATTCTTTGTGGCAATCGGGGCAGGGGCTTTTTACGTGCATCATCAAACAGACCTTCGGCCGCCAGTTTACGCTTGCGCTCTTCCAGCATTTTCAGAATTGCACCCACACCTGCCATTTCAATTTCGCTGGCAACAATCTGGTAATTACTGCGCGCCGGATAGGTTGTAAACCGCCCGGTTATAATAACTTCCATTCCATCTTCCAGTTTGAATGACACTGGCGTTCCGCGCCATATAATCACAGAAATTGCCGCACCCGCATCCTTGATTGTCATATACATATGCCCAGATGTTGCGCGCGTAATTTGTGACAACTCGCCACGAATTTTTATCCGCGGAAACGCGGTTTCAACAACACCCTTTAACAGTGCAGATGCATCTGTCACACTAAAAACCGTTTCAGCGCTAACAAAAGGTTCTGGTTTTTGCATAGTTTTTTACCGTCTATCCAATTCTTGTTTTACACGTTTAATAAATTCCGCCTTGTTCGGCGTCTTCATATCGCGCATACGCTTATTAATCAGTTCACCCACATGATACGGCACAACCAATGGCGCAAACTGATCCCCGGTTGTATCAAATGGCGCATCTGTAAACTTATTCTGCAGATACACAACCGGTGCATATTCCCACGCCCCTA
This sequence comes from Alphaproteobacteria bacterium, assembly GCA_016301865.1. Taxonomy (GTDB): domain Bacteria; phylum Pseudomonadota; class Alphaproteobacteria; order Rs-D84; family Rs-D84; genus Enterousia. The sequence goes on along the minus strand of JAEDOP010000085.1, from coordinate 2,549 downwards.
ATTTAATTGCAGACGGCACCCAAACATCCGCACCCCCATACAATTCATATATGCAACTGCTGGACAGCGCACAAAATCCCTTGGTCCATGGCACAAAGCCACGAAAGATATTTTGTCCCACAAATTTACGACGGAATTTTTCATCTGCGTACAAACTGCGCAACACATATGTTATATCATACAGGGTATATTGCGCATCAAAATGTTGCAAACACATCCGGTCAATATCCGCTGCCTGACTTAACAATTTGCGTGTCGCCGCATCATAAGATTTCTTGTAGTTTTCCATAATCCCATTATACCACAAAACAATCAAAATTACAATTCAGTCAACGGCCACCGTGGGCGTGGTGCAATCGGTTCACGCACAATGCGCCCAATACGATAATTTTCCAACCCCGCCCACGCAATCATCGCACCATTGTCCGTACACAGATTCATCGGTGGCGCGGCAAACACCATATTATTTTTATTCGCTAATTTTTCCATTGCCGCACGAATTGCGCTATTTTTCGCAACGCCACCCGCCACAACCAGTGTCTTTGGCGCGGCGTCACGCACACGTGTATCACGCAACGCATTATTCAAACGATTCACAATACAGTCTACAACCGATGCCTGGAACGATGCGCAAAAATCATTTATATACGCATCCGTCAACGGCAATTCCGCCCGACTTAAAAAAGTACGCGCCGCGGTTTTAATACCACTGAATGAAAAATCACACCCCGGTTTGTCACACAGCGGGCGCGGAAAATCAAACGCACGCGGATTTCCGCCTTGCGCACGCATATCCACAATCGGTCCACCTGGATACCCCAGTCCCAACATCTTGGCAACCTTGTCATATGCTTCGCCCGCACTGTCATCCAGGGTCTGGCCAATCAATTCATATTGCCCAACACCACGCACCAATAAAATCTGACAATGTCCACCCGACGCCAACATTAACAGATACGGAAATTCAACCGACATTTCTGCGCCCGTCCCATCCGCGCGTGTTGCACACAAACGTGGCACTAATGCGTGCCCCTCCAGGTGATTAACCGCAACCAATGGCTTGCCTGTTGACTGTGCAATCCCCGTTGCCGCCATCCAGCCGACCAAAACACCACCAATCAACCCCGGACCCGCCGTCGCAGCCACAACATCAACATCGTCAATCGTCTTGCCCGCCTTGTCCAGTGTCTGTTTTATCACCGCATCAATTGCCAAAATATGGGCGCGTGCCGCTAATTCTGGCACAACACCACCATATTTTTGATGTTCTGGGATTTGCGAATAAATAATATGCGCCAACACATTACGATTACTGTCCACCAACGCCGCCGACGTTTCATCACACGATGATTCTATACCCAGGCACAGCACAGCCCCATCGCCGCGCCCCACATCACCCAGCGTTCCCATATCCATACAAATTACTTTTTCATCATTATTCATTTTATTTCAACCAATACAATTCCCAGATTTTGTTTGTTTTTCATTCGCCCTGTGACATATTCAGCCATATCAACATCCACAACCTTGCCCTGATTACTTGACGCATGACGCAGTTTTCCATTTGGCAACCAAAATCCCATATGTACAACGGCCAAATCAGTACCTATTGTATCACGAAATTTTGGGTTGTCAGTAACAAACAGCACAATCACAGGTTCTTGTATTTTTATATCGCCCACATATTGATATGGCACATATTCCAAATCAACCACAACTGGCGCAACATCAACATTTATCCCGTGTACCACCCGAAACCAATTAGCCTTGTCAATCACGACACGCCGAACGGCGGTCGGCGCATATTCAGCACTTACATTTTGCACCAAATCTGAATTAGCATCCAACCAATCAGATTCAATAAAATGATTACGTGTCAGGAATCCAATTTCCCCATCTTTGTATCGAATTTGATTCAAACGACACTCGCACCCACCGGCCAACACAGTTTCCACAAACGTAGTACAATCAAACGCATCAAACCGTATCACAGGATCAGAATCGGGCGGTGCACCTTCACCCAACGGGGAATTTTCATATCGTGCACCTAAATAAGACTGGCCAGGATATTCGGCATAATCACCGACACATCCCGCCAGAATCAAAATTGCAAAAACACCACGCCACATATTATAAGTTTTCTTTTAATTGAATCCCCGTATGACAAAGTGACGCAGCATCACGAATTGCCATTTCACCACTGTCGGGCAAAGTTGCCATTTTATCCACACACGCCACCAACAGATTAATATATTTGTCCGCACCGGTTAAAATCTGTGCCGCCGACACACGACGTTCCATCGACGCAGCACGCCAATCTTTCAATGTTCCAGATTCCAATGTTCCGCTGCGTTGGGCAAAGAAAAACACAACCAGCACCAAAATCAAAACCCCAACCCCAATAAAAATTTTAAAGTATTTTTTTATAAAGTTCATCTTACATCCCCCTGTTGTAAACTAAGCATTAAACTGGCGAATTGACCATGTTGCTTGCGCGCATTAACCAGCAAATCCGCATCTGTTATCTGGCGCACATCTTTGTGGAAAAC
>JAEDOP010000084.1 GCA_016301865.1 Alphaproteobacteria bacterium | reverse complement strand
AATTGGCTTTGGCGCAGGCGAACATGTACGTGACCTGGCGCGCACAAATCCAGATAAAATTATTATTGGTGCCGAACCATTTATGAACGGGGTGGCGTCCCTGCTGTCCGCAATCACCGACGAAAAAACGAATCGGGTAATGGACGAATACGCCGGCATTCGCATCTGGGCGGATGATGTACGTGATTTTCTGCGCCAAACCGATTCGAAATTCGAACAAATTTGGGTTTTACACCCTGACCCCTGGCCCAAGGCACGACATGAAAAACGTCGCCTGCTATCGTCAGATTTTTTAAATCTGCTGTCAAAATATCTGACCGACAATGGCGAAATTATTATCGGCACAGACCACTGGGAATATTTTGATTGGATTTTGGAACAAATAAAAAACACACGCCTGACGGCAAACATCCCAGACATGGAAATTATTCAAACGCGTTATCAACATAAAAACAAGGCGGGCACACTCGCCCCCAAATATCTAATTCTTAAAAACTAACCCAAAAACGCAACCCATCCATCAGCCCGGGCCGCACCTGTTGAACCAACCGTATTGCCTGCTCTATACGCATGCAATTCGGGCCAAATGCGAAATGCAAATTAAATTTATTTTCCGCCCCCCATGCATTTAACATCCCATACAACCGTCCAACAAAATCAGATTTATTCCCTGTATCATGCGCAAACGCAAATATCACAGACGACGCATTTATTTTACGCATATTTGCAAAAACATTGCCCCAGTCGAACGGTCCAATTTCACTAATATCCAATCCAATTGATAAATCCTTGTTAAAGAACAAATCGTCCCGAACAAAATGCATTTGTTCGACCAAGTCACCCAATCCACCCACATTCAAAAAAATCTGGGCACCATTTGCACCATGACGCAGACACGCATTAATCCGTACTGTAACATCTGAAATCTGTTCTTCTGTGATTTTATTATTTTCCATATAGAACCGTGTCATAATCTTTACAGACGTTTTTTCCAGCCACGGCCAAACAGTCTGAATCATATCTGGTGCAACTGAAACCTCTGACAAATTATGCGAATTTGCAAAATACACAGCATCGGCCAAATCTGTGGCATCCATATCTGTTCCACACCACAGTGCCATATTTTTACCAACTAAATCAAAAACAGCATTTTTATCAATCATAACACTTTTTACTTTATCACAAATATGATACAATTAAAAATGTTATGAAGGACAGACTGGACAACTTTTTACTTGCAATTCTGTGGTTATTGGCATCAACCCTGGGCGCATGCTTTTGGTTCAATATCCGATTCGGATTTAATATATTTTCGTCCAAACATTGGCATCACCTTGCCTATATGCAGGCCGTCCAAAACCCGGTCAATCCAACGTTTTACATATCAACGGTTATTACAGTATTTGTTATAATATTTGGTCTGTATCTGATTATTCGTCCACGTTTCAGACGATTTAAAATGCCAATACGTCAAACAACAATACCGTCGCCACAACAACCCGCACAACCAATCCCCGCGGACGTCCCAACCCCCAGTGTCACACCCGCGCAACCGCAAATCACATCAACAATTCCAGAACAAATGTTAACACGTCCACCACGACTAAATATTGCGGTCACACCACAATTGTTCAGTGCCCCCCCACCGCAACAGGTTGCCACACCACAAAACGACTGGTCTGAAATACGCGACATATTTGAATCCGCTGGATATACATTCAAGGGCACACCCCGCATTGACACGATAACATCTGCGCCCATTGCCATCGGCACAGGCGAAGTTTTATGGCTTGGCGCCATCGGTATACCAACATCTGCCCTGGGTGCGGCCATCGATACACTTAACCAAATATTTTCAGACACTCTGGATAACATAATAATAAATATAAACGGCTTTGTTATCGATGCACCTGACGCGGCCGCCCCAACCACCCCGGGCATACTAACATTTGACACACCTGCATCCCTGCGTCAATATATGTCTGAACATACAAACCCACCGCTGGCCGAAGATGACATCGAAAATTTTGATGCATTTTCCGCCTATATATCAACCGTAATTGATTACATTGGGAAAATTTAATGGAACTAAATGCCGGCACTGCCGAAAAATTAATATCAGATATGGGAATGTCAGACTTGCCCCTGACCCAGGTTCATCCGACCCCCACCATTGTTGCGCCCGATTGGTTTTCGCGATATAAAAAATTGTGTCATGAATTTATGGCATCATTAACGGATTCTGCCGAAACATTGGCGTTTATGAATTTGACCCAGGACGAATTTATGAACATAATTATGGGGCGCGACCTGCCCCAGAATATATCTATTCGGTTTCGCATACCGTTGGTATGGGGTGGCAAACTGGAAATTGATAATTTATTTATGTGTTGGACTTTTCCGCATTCCTATAACATGGATCGATTTATTATTGCCCAGGCTGGCGCACAAACAATATGGATGCCAAACCCCACTAAAAAGATTTATCTGCCTGCACACACGGCGGGTGGTGGTGACGGTGGCAACGCAACCGAAGACAGACTGGCCCAGATTGGCGCACAAATTGCGGCCGATCGTGATATGTAACGCAAAACGGTTATAAAAAAATGACAACAGACGAATTTTTATCATATATAAAATCGCGCGGGGCGCACTTGGCGGATGCCGTATCACCAAATCAAATTGCGATGACCAACACTGCGCTGCAACAACGTCGTCGTGCCATGTTGCCACAATATATGACCGAACTGTATACCAAAACCGGTGGCATTATCTTGGGCAACGGTTATATATTTGGCCCAAATGAAATCCCCCAGGGCCTGCGTTTTCCCGTACCAACAATAACCAAAATTAACGAAGATGTATCCAACATTCCCCAAACCATCGGCAAAACCATATTTGGTCGCAACGATTTATTTTGGTTTGCATTTGATGCATTTGGCGTTTGCTATATGTTGGATAATTTAACACTTGCACCACTGCGCAAATATGACGATCCACACCGCGCACTAATCGATTGTTTAATCGCAGGAAAAATATAAACAATGAAAAAAATATCTGTATCCCTGTCCGGTCATCAAACCAGCATCACCCTGGAACGCGAATTTATCGACGCCCTGCACGCATTGGCAACGCGCACCGGCAAACCAATTGCACAAATAATAAATGAAATCGATTGCGCACGCGCACCTGACACCAACTTGTCATCTGCGGTACGCGTATGGGTACTAAATCAAATGATATTACGCATTGGCACAAATTAAAAACCGCCTATACGGCGGTTTTTTTTATCTTTTTGACTTTATCAAACAAACACCAAAAATCGACACATTTAAAATAATAATCATCCATCCATTCAGTCCAATCACACGATACGGTGTAATATGTGCCCCCCATACAAATCCATCCAGCACCCCCGTCGCACCAATCGGCAACGATGATATGATTGCGCCATCCGCCCCAACAAACGCGCTAATGCCCGAATAATTTGCGCGAATAATCGGCAACCCTGATTCAATTGCATACCGCCGCACCATATCCAGATGCTGATATGTAC
>JAEDOP010000083.1 GCA_016301865.1 Alphaproteobacteria bacterium | reverse complement strand
TGCGTCTGAAAATATTAAGCAACAAATTGAACTGGAAAAACCAATTGATGATTTAATTCAATCAACAACGAATGATGTTCTGGATACTATATCAAATGCGATAAAAAAACCAAAAAAAACTGTTCGTAAAAAGGCGCAGAAAAAATGAAGAAAATGACATTGATGCAGCATTTTTCTGAGATGCGTCGGCGAATTTTATGGGTGGCGTTGATTTTCGCGATTTCGTTTGTGTGCGGTTGGTATGTTGCGCCAATGATGCAAAAATTTTTGACTGCGCCTTTGTTAAGTGTGTGGGGGGATGGGGCGTTGATTTATACGGGACTGACAGATGGGTTGATGATTCAGTTTTCGTTGGCGACGATGTTCGCGCTGATTGTTGTTGGGCCGGCTGTGTTATGGCATGTGTGGGCATTTGTTGCGCCGGGGCTAAGGCAGAATGAACGTAATGTTATTTTCCCAATGTTGATTATGTCGCCGGTTTTGTTTTTGTTGGGTGTGGCATTTGCATTTTATTTTCTGTTTCCGATTGTTTTTAAATTCTTTGTTGAATTAAATCAGACTGCGCCTGTGCCGGCTGTTTTGTTGCCGGCGGCCCGTGGTTATTTGACGTTTGCAATTGGATTGTTAAAAGTGTTTGGGGTGGCATTTCAATTGCCGTTGGTATTGGTGTTGTTAAATCGTGTCGGCGTGTTGGAGCGGGGGCGCGTAATAAAAATGCGGCGCTATGCAATTGTGTTTATTGTGATTGGGGCGGCTGTTTTGACACCACCAGATGTAGTCAGCCAGGTTTTATTGGCGTTGCCAATGTGGGCATTGTTTGAAATTAGTATTTTGTTTATGCGTTGTGATTGATTTTATGATATAATTATATCGTGAAAAAATTCATATGGATTTTTGCAGGTGTTCTGATTACACAAACGGCATGTGATTTACAGCCCAGGGTTTTGTCGTTCCCAGATTCTGTTGGGGACTTTATTTCGGCGCGTTATCCCGCATTGTTGGCGGATCCAAATCAATATCCAGAAATTTATAATTCGGCGGCAACAGATTATGGTGTCTATGCATCGCCCCAGTTGTATGGAACATATTCTGGGGATGATTATGTAATGTATGCGTCGGTGGATGATTATATCATTCCGCCCCAGGTCGCAGATGTTGATGTGGGTGCAGAAATAGTGGACGATAAAGCTGGAGCGAATGAGTCTGTTGATGTTGCAAGTGCAGATGAATATATTTTGGTGCCGATGTATGGTGATACGGGGGCGCAACGTGCCAATATAAACACAGATGATGTATTAAAGATTGCCAAGCCGCGCATTGGTGCACAAAAGACAACACGTGTGGAATTAACCGATGTAGTTGTGGCGCGTGGTGATACACTGTATTCATTGTCGCGCAAGTATTCTGTGCCGGTGAATGATTTGGCGGTTATGAATAATTTGACGCCACCGTTTAATTTGAGTGTGGGACAGAAAATTCGGGTGCCAAACCTGGCGCGGGTGTCGGTAGAGCAGGTGCGTACAGATGATGTCAAGGTTGCTGTGAAATCCACAAATGCCACTGTACAGACGCAGCCCCAGCAAAAGCGTGATGCCAAGACAATAGCAGAGAAGGTGGGGGCAGAAAAAAAAGTTGTTGCAACGCCTGTGAAAAAAATATCGTCTGATCCAACGAAAAAATTGCCAAAAATTAATGCGCGTTCATCGTCTAAATTTTCATGGCCGGTGCGGGGAAAAATTTTGTCGAACTATGGTGCGAAATCCAGTGGGCTGTTTAATGATGGCATAAATATTGGTGCCACGCGTGGTACGGCCGTCAAGGCGGCGGAAAATGGTGTTGTTGCCTATGCCGGGAACGAGGTTAAAGGTATGGGAAATCTGATAATTATTCAACACGAAGATGGTTGGATGACGGTCTATGCCCATATGGATTCTATGGTTGTGCGACGTGGCGCACGTGTGTCAGTTGGACAACAAATTGGAACGGTTGGCAAAACAGGCAAGGTGGACAGTCCGCAATTGCACTTTGAAATTCGCAAGGGGACCAAAGCATATAACCCCACACAATACTTGAAAAAGTAAATTTTGCCACATGTTTGTGGCTTTTTTGTGAATACTGTCAAATCAGATTTTTTTATCACTTTTGGTATTCTGTATATAAACAGAAAAGGATAAGAGATGAAAAAAACGATTTTTATTTTATCGGTTGCTTTGGTTTTCTTGTTGATTATATGGGTTGTGGTGCGAATGCATCGCGCGGATACAGTGACACATGGTGATTATCAGGCGTCCACGCGGGATGAAAAAACTACAATATATGATATTGATGATTTGGAAGGTCAGGTGGCACAAATTATACCAGTGGGTGGTTTTGACTATATTCGTGGCGGGGCCCAGACGGAAAATACAATGCGCCGAAACGAATCGGCATTTGATATGGTTGATATCTATCCACGTGTGATGAGTGGGGTTGATAATCCAGATACACGTACGCAAATCTTGGGAATTGATATTTCAATGCCGATAATTGCAGCGCCGGCCGCGGCGCATGGCCTTGCACATGTGTCGGCCGAAGCGGGCAGTGCACGTGGCGTGGCGGCCGCGGGGACAATTATGTCGGTCAGCACATATGCAAGTTCAACATTGGCCGAGGTGGCAGGTGCTGGCAACGGTGCGCCACAATGGTTTCAACTGTATCTGAGCAAGGATGATGTGGCAAATCGGGCACTGGTTAAATCGGCGGAAAATCAAGGGTATCGTGCGATAATATTGACAGTTGATGCGCCCATTGGTGGTAATCGTGTGCGTGATGCACGTAATAATTTTAAGTTCCCGTTGGACTTGCCAAATGTGCCACGATCGGGCGGTCAGGGTATAGGTGCAATATTCGCAGCTGCCAAAAATGATTTAACCCCATTTGATATTATGCGGGTCAAGTCATGGACGGATTTGCCCATTATTGTCAAAGGTATTCAGCATCCTGATGATGCCGAGGTCGCGATTGCCGCCGGCGCGGATGCGATTTGGGTGTCAAATCATGGTGGACGTCAATTGGATGGTGCGCCGGCGGCATTTGATGTGTTGCCAGAAATTGCAAAGCGGGTTAATAAACGTGTTCCAATTATTTTCGATAGTGGTATTCGCCGTGGCCAGCATGTATTCAAGGCCATTGCCAGTGGCGCAGATGTGGTTGCAATTGGTCGGCCGGTGATATATGGGCTGGCGTTGGGTGGATGGCGTGGGGTGGAATCTGTGTTTGAATATTTAAAGACTGATTTGCAACGTGTGATGTGGCTGGCGGGGGCGCAGACGGTGGAAGAAATCAAGGATATTGAATTACGCCCAAGATGTATGACGGCGCAATGTGTTGAAATGTAAACAAAAACTTGCATTTGGTGGATTTTAAGTCTATAATTAGCCCCGTTACGGTTCTGGATGCGTAGCTCATCCGTCTGTGCGATGCACAGCCGAGATAGGGTTTGTGTCTGGAAGGATAGTTCTGGATGCGTAGCTCATCCGTCTGTGCGATGCACAGCCGAGATAGGGTTTGTGTCTGGAAGGATAGTTCTGGATGCGTAGCTCA
>JAEDOP010000006.1 GCA_016301865.1 Alphaproteobacteria bacterium | reverse complement strand
GCGCAGTCCCACTTTCTGAAAGCCTGAATCTTTTAATTTTCCCATCATACTCATCACCGCGCCATAGTCCGCATGCGTATCCCCGCTAATCATAATGGTCAGGTTCGGATTTTCCCCACGCATGGCAATCGCGCGCTTTACAATTTCGTCGCGTGGCAATTCCATTTCTGCTAGAAAATACCGCCCATTTGAATCAACGCTAATCTGAATTGCATGGTCATTACCCGTCATCGCAGACGCACCCGCACGCGGCAATTCTAAATCAATCCCCGTTGTCATCATAGGCGTTGTCACCATAAACACCGCCAACAACACCGTCATAACGTCAATCATTGGCGTTAATTGAATTGAAAAATCTGACTTATTGCGTCTTAGTCTGGACATCTGCGCCACCATTATTTTTGTTTTTTTACTTCCCGACACGCACATTCCAGGCGTTCATACAAATCGTCAGATTTTTTGGAATACACCTGATACGCAATCGCCGCAGGAATCGCCGCAATCAACCCCAACGCAGTTGTTCCCAACGCCACCGCCAACCCCGGGGCGATAACACCGATGCTGACCGACTGATTCACGCCAATGGACGCAAACGAATCCATAACCCCCCAAACTGTACCGAACAACCCAATAAACGGCGAAATATAAGACACCATCGACAAAAACCACAGATTCTTATCAAACGGACGAATAAAGACATCCAAATTTTCGTTTGGCTTCATTTTGACAGGATTTCTTTTCTGCATACGCCACAGGCGAAACTTTTCAACAATCACCGTCCATGACATCACACTAAACACAACCAGTACGACCGACACCACGACTGTCATAATATCGCCTGTGAACAAACTTAATAATGAAAAATTATTCCCCATTTCCCTCGTCCTTTTTTTATATCAACCCATCAATAAATTTTGCTGGCATTCGCTTTGGACGCATGTCCGCCCCCAAATACGCAACCTTAAGATTTATTATAGCACAAATGTTTCCACCTTTCACGAACTTTTGTTCAATTTTTACAGTTGCCGCCCCAACATCCACCATTCGCGTTTCAACAATAAATTCGTCCGCGACACGCAGTGGTTGAATATACTTAATATTTAATTCGCGAATTACAAATCCAATGTCATCATCCACCACAACATGCCCGCGCAACCAATTCATACGCGCCCGTTCTGCGATTTCCAGATATCGTGCATGATAAACAATCCCTTCGGCATCTGTATCTGCGTACGCAATGGAAAAAGGGAAAACATGAGTCTTCATTTTACAAAATCCCCCGCATCTATATTCAGTTCGTCTTTCAACCGTCGCGCAACCCGTTGCTTTATTTCATCAAAGACGCCTCGCATTACAGGTTCAAAATCAAAAAACGCGGCAAAATCAGGGCTAAAAAACATTTTCCAATAAAAATTGTTCGCAAAACCGCCGACATATGCCAAATCCTGGGCGCACAAATGCTGAACCGCCGTATCCAGAACATCTAACGCCTTGACCAGTCTTGATTCTGCACTTGCCCGCATATCATATTCATCAAATCGCGCCCGAATTTCGTCACTGTCCAGCAACCGTACAATCTGATTTACCGCGACTATTTCGTCCACGTGTTTTTTTGCGCGTACTTCATCTGTCTGTTCGTGCAGCGGCACATCATGCGCAATTGCCTCTGGCAAATCATGCAGCAAGCATAATTCATACACGCGCTCTATATTTACTGGCACTTTCAAATATGGTTTCAATACCATTGCCATCATTGCCATATTCCACGAATGTGATGCAACCGCCTGGGGCGCGTCATCACTCATCCGCGTCAGGCGGTATTCGCACTCTAATTTTTCTGCAATTTTAAAAAAATCCACAATCCTATCAACTGACATTACTTTTCCAGCCCCAGATGCCTATATCCAGCCTCTGTAATCACACGCCCGCGGGGCGTACGCTGAACAAATCCCAACTGCATCAGATATGGTTCAATAACATCTTCAATTGTATCGCTGGGTTCTGACAATGCCGCCGCCAGGTTTTCAACACCAACCGGTCCCCCGGCATAGAACTTAATAATCATATTCATATATTCACGGTCGATTTCATCCAGCCCACATTCGTCAATATGCAATTGGAACAGGGTGGTTTTAATCGTATCGGCGGTTATTTGATTTTTTCCCAACGCACATGCAAAATCGCGCGCACGCTTTAACAATCTGTTCGCAATGCGTGGCGTGCCACGCGCCGACCGCGCCAACATCAATGCCCCATCTGGGTCAATTGGCGTTCCCAAAATATTGGCACTGCGCATAATAATTTTTGCCAAATCATCGGGCGAATAGAATGTTAACCGTAAATCAATCCCAAATCGGTCGCGCAACGGATTCGACAGCAATCCCGTCCGCGTCGTTGCCCCCACCAACGTAAACGGGGGCAGGTCGATACGCACACTTTTCGCACTGGGTCCTTCGCCCAACATAATATCCAACTTGAAATCTTCCATCGCGGAATACAGAACTTCTTCGATTGCGGTTGGCAGACGATGAATTTCATCAATAAACAACACATCCATCGGTTCCAGTGCGGTCAATATTGCCGCCAAATCGCCTTGCTTGGTCAACATAGGCGCGGCTGTTGCACGAAAATTTGTTCCCAATTCATTTGCCACAATATGTGCCAACGTCGTTTTCCCCAGTCCCGGCGGCCCATACAGCAACACATGGTCCATGGCTTCGCCGCGACTGCGTGCACCCGAAATAAACACCGACAAATTCTGTTTCAGACTGTCATGTCCAATAAAATCCCCCAGCGATCGCGGACGAATGGTCGCCGCCATATCGTCTGGGATATTTGCATCCAAAAAACGTTCTTTACTCATAAAAACAGTTCCTATTTTTATTCGGTGTTCAAAGTTCAGAGTGCAGAGTACAGTTATCTAACTTATCTTGCATTGTCCTTGTTGTTTTATTTAGCATTTTTGCAATGTCATGACAATCTCTAAACAGGCTTTTATACATCTTTTCTGTAATAAAGTCCGCATCTTTCAATAAATCTAACCAATATAACGTCTCTTCTGCTTCTTTCAACGCAATATATATCTTTGCCAAGAAATCCCTTCCTGATATTCCGCACACCGCCTCAGCTATATTCGCCCCTATACTAGTGCCACTACGCAGAATCTGTTTTGACAGCACAAATTCGTTGTGCGTTCCAGTCAAATACCTATACAGATTTACAATTCTTAACGCAAATTTCTTGCTTTTTTGCTTTACGGTTTCTTTCACGGTCGAACCCCTAACTGAACTCTGCACTCTGAACTCTGCAAACCTATAACAACTTATCCTCTGCATTTTCGCGACCGACGTAGGCCTTTAAATCATTATACATCTGACGCAAATCTGCCGGCTGGCTGTACAAAGCATCCGCACCGCGCACACGAATTGTTTCCAAATCAATCTGGGCCTGTTTTTTCAAGACCTGGGTCATGTGTGATGCAAACGCGCGTGCATCATCTGATTCCGCTGCGCCCTGTAATAACAATCCGCGGTTGGGGCGGGGCGATAAAAACGCAAAATCAGACACCGCCACATCCGGTGACACCAACACAAAGCCCGATATTTCCGGCCGACGCATCATCGCCTGCAACACATACCATGCCCCCAACTGATGCCCCGCCAACCAGATTTTATCGCTGTCTTCATTATGATTTTGAATCCAGTCAATTACGGTCGCAATATCCAGCATATTTTCCGCCGTTGTTCCAATTGTTCCTTCGGAATCGCCGACGCCACGATAGTTAAATCGCACAACCGAAAAACCAATATCCATAAATGCGCGAAACATTGCATACGAAATACGATCGTTCATATGACACTTATTTCGTGGATTGCCCGACAAAACCACCGCCAGTGGCGCGGCCTCGTTTGCAGATTTATGATAGACGGCGTGTAATTTTCCAGATTCCCCTGTAATAATCAAATCGACCATTATTCCACCTTTCATTTCATTATTTAACCCTAACTTAGACCAAAGCGCGCACAAATTTCAATAAAAATATTTTTTTGTTTTGACACAATTATCTAAAATGTTCTAAGATTCAGCCAGAGAGAACCAAAGGCAACACAATGTTAAGACCTATTTTGACTGCTGTTTTTGTTGGATTATGCGCTTTTTCTGCCCAGGCGGATGATATTGTATATGACAATTTTCAGACTATTTACACCGAAACACCGGTGCAATCCTACTATGCATATCCCGACGACCCAAACTTTATCCCAGAAACCGAATTTATGGAACGCGCAGACAGTCTAGACTATGACCAGAACATAATTGACGCCCGCACCACCGAATCAAACATACATCCCGGCGTAATGTTCGCCGATCATCCAATGGTAATATGTCGCAATTTTGGTTGTACGCGACTGAACGACCGCATTACACGTTCATTCTTGTTCAACAGTTTGGCAAACATGTTCATGATGAACGCACATTCCCGCGTTTATATATGCGAGGCTGACCCATTCTCGCGCGATTGCCTGCAATCTGGCATTTCTTTCCCAGTTCGCAGCGGTATCGCCAACGCCATGGTTAAAATCCCCAAGGGCACAATATCCCAGGTCAGTATGTCAACCGGCCTGTCCAAGGCAACCGTCGGCATGACGTATGAATTTCTGGTCAATGGCATCAGCCGTGTATGTGAACCAACCGTTATGGATATTATTGTGCCTGTAAATTCCGAAGCAATCCTGTCCAATCGTGAATTTGCCTGCAATATGACCAGTGACGGTATCAGCAGTGTTTCATTAATTGTCAGCCTGGATTACATCGACTTGGACTATGGCATCTTGGGCGGTTATTATTCATTGGGAATGCAGGGGCCAACCACTGGCGGTGGCACAGGCTATGCGCTGTTTAAAACAGAATTCGCCACCGGCAACATGCAATTTCGTGCCGCCACATCTGACCCAGATATGATGGGCTCAAATGCCATGCGCACAATACAACCCGGCGAATACGCAGTTGAACCATTAAACAAGTAAATGAACAAAACTATTCTTATTGTTGACGACGATGACATGCTGCGCAGATCACTCACATCAGGTCTGCGCAGCGACGGTTTTAATGTTCTCTCGGCTAATTCCGCAGAAAACGCCCAAGACATACTGACCCGAATATCAGTTGACGCGATTATTCTGGATCGCATGATGACCGGCATGGACGGCCTGACATTTCTGCGCAACCTGCGCGGGGCGGGGAACATAACGCCGGTATTAATGTTAACTGCACTCAGCGGTCCTGAAAATGCAATTGCGGGGCTTTCCGACGGTGCAAACGATTACCTGGCAAAACCATTTCAAATGCGCGAACTGGTGTTGCGCCTAAACAACATTATTCGCCAATCCGCATCTGTTGGCAAAAAGATGCCCCAGGGCCTGATATTTACAGACAACGAATTTTTTGTATCAACTGCTTTAACCCAAGAACCACAGTTACTGGCCTTGTCTGGCGAAGAAAAGAAGTTGTTACAGCACCTGACCAGCCCGCTGGGCAACATTGTCCCCGCGGCCCCAATGGTTGCAAAACGCTTGCGCAATAAATTAAATTTAGTATTATCACACTTGGATATAATAACAATCCGGGGACGTGGATATAAATTAATCGACAAATCCGCAACCCCAACAACATAAATGGGATAAATAATATGAGATTGATTCCACGCAGTTTTTTATGGCGCACTATTTTAATGATTTTAATTCCCCTGATTGTTGCCCAGGTAATTGTTGCCAATGCATTTTTTGGCAACCACTGGTCGCGCGTACACAACACATTGGCACGAACCTTGGCGGGTGAAATCACAACAATGATGAACTTTATCGACGCGGGTGACACCGACACAACGCAGAAAATGGCACGCGACATTGGTATCAACGTCACATTTCACGAAAAACTAAACCGCCCAAAACATAACGACAATCACGCCCGTGAAACAGGACACCTGGCATCCGAACTGTCCAAACGTTTGCAACGTCGCGCCAATATCTATATGGACCGCGGCAAACGACTGGTGTATGTTGACGTGCCGACCCGCGACAACCAAATCGCGACATTTGGCACATCGCTGTACCGCATTTATTCCACCAGCACCGAAGTCTTTATCATCTGGCTGTTGGGTTCGATTTTAATTGTATCAATCCTGATTGCGCCATTTATCATCATGCACACGCGCAGCATTCGTCGTATTGCCTGTGCTGCCGGCCGATTTGGCCGTGGCCTGGACGCACCCGGGTTTGTTCCAACCGGCTCCAAAGAAATTCGCGAAGCCGCCGCATCTATGATTACAATGAAGGAACGTCTGGACAGATACAATCGCACCCGTACCGATATGCTGAACGCGGTCAGCCACGATTTGAAAGCACCATTAACGCGCATGCGCCTGGCGGTTGAAACCAACACCGCAACCAGTGACGATTTAATCCGCGACATTGACCGCATGACGGAAATGGTGAACGGATACCTGGCATTCGCCCGTGGCGAAGCACCTGAAATTGAACAGGCAACCGAATTGCCACCAATGCTGACACGAATTGCACGTGATGCCGCCCCAGACAAACAAATAGTCACCGATTTCCCGGACGCACCAACCCAATTTTATGCACGCCCGATGGCATTGGCACGTGCATTCAGCAACATCATCGAAAATGCGGCACGCTATGCCAACAAACAAATCAAAATTACTGAACACGACACCGTGGACACAGTCGAAGTTATTATCGAAGACGATGGTCCGGGCATCCCAGACGACCGCAAACGCGACGCCATGCGTCCATTCGTACGCCTGGACGATGCGCGCGGCACAGAAACCGGTGGCACGGGCCTGGGGCTGTCCATTGCGCAAACTGCAATTGAAAACCACGGCGGACAAATGTTCCTGGAAAACAGCGAACTGGGCGGTCTGCGCGTCAGAATTGTATTACCAATCTAAGAAAACTACGAAGGGTATCAGAAAATGAATTTGTATAAATATGTATCAAACGCAATTAACGAAAAACTGGGCACAACTGTAAATCTGGAAGTTCCCCGTAACCGCGAATTTGGTGACTTTTCCACCAACGCCGCCATGGTTATGGCGAAATCCGCCGGTAAAAATCCACGCGAATTGGCGGCGGAAATTTTGCCAAAACTGACCGAATTAGATTTTGTTGCCGACGCATCAATCGCCGGCCCTGGTTTTATTAATATTAAGTTGCGCGACGAATTCATTTGGGATTCTGCTGCCCAGCCGCAATCCCCACGCACAGACACACCAATGACAATCGACCTGGATTATGGCGCATATAATGTTGCGAAATCATTACACATTGGACATTTGCGCACATCAATTGTTGGCGACACATTCAACCGTATTGCGCGCATGTTGGGACATAAAACATATTCGTGGAATCATATCGGCGACTGGGGCAAACCAATGGCATTGGTAATTGCATGGATTGAACGCCTGCACCCAGAACTGCCGTATTTCCGCGACGACTTCGACCCAAACACATCGGTTGACTTTGAAATCAATCCATCTGAATTAAACACCTACTATCCCGCGGCCAGTGCGTACGCCAAAGAAAACCCAGAATTTCAATCACACGCCCAGGATATCAAGGCTAAATTCCAGGACGGACATGCGGGCTATTTTGCACTGTATGAAAAATTCCTGAAAATATCATTGGACATGATGAACGACACGGTCAAACGCTTGAACATCTTGCCATTTGATTATGATTTGGGCGAACGCAACGCCGCAAAATACTTGGACGACGTTGAAAAAATCCTGCGCACCAAAGATTTAATAACCGAAAGCGACGGCGCCCAGGTTATCGTTGTTAAACGCGACGACGACAACAAACCAATGCCGCCATACATGTGGACTGATTCCCGCGGTGCGGACACATATGATTCAACCGATCTAGCCGCCGTTTATTGTCGCAAAATAACAGACGCCCCCGACCGCATCATCTATTTCACCGATTTGCGCCAGGGTCTGCACTTTGAACAGTTATTCCGCGTATCCCAGATTTCTGGCATATTTGATTATAACAAATTCGAGCATATCGGATACGGCACAATCAACGGCCGCGATGGCAAACCATTCAAGACCCGTGACGGCAACGCCGCCGGTCTGGACGACATTATCGATGCCGTAAACGAAGCCGTCAACGCACGTGTGGCCGAATCTGGCAAAACACTGGACAACGACACGATTGCAGCAATTGCGCTATCTGCGGTTAAATTTAACGACCTGATGCACGATGTGCGGTCTGACTATATCTTTGACCCCGCATCCGTCACCAGTTTCGAAGGCCGTACCGGCCCATACATCCTGTACACCGCCGTCCGTTTGAACAGCGTACTAAAACGCGCAACCGACGTGCCATCTGCGACATGCATGCCAATAAATTCGGATGAACGCAATCTGTTGATTGGAATCCTGGATTTTGAACGCACGGTTCACAGCGCATTTGACAATCGCGCCACAGATATGATTGCAAACTATGCCTATGATTTGTGCCAGTTGATAAATACCTTCTATCACAACTGTCCAATTTTGCGTGACGACGTGCCGGCCGATGTTCGGGCGGGCCGACTGCATATTGCGACAATTGCACGCGACACATTGGCAAAAACGATTGATTTAATGGGTCTTAAAATCCCGAACGAAATGTAAGACCACAAAAAATGCCCCCGCCGGGGCATTTTATTTTAAGAAAAACTGTCTATTGCCACTTGAAATCAAATTTTGCATAACTATATGGTGGGTAGGCAAATTTTTAACAGGAGTGAAAAACATGGGAAAAGTAATTGGTATTGACTTGGGTACAACAAATTCGGCCATGGCGTTCATGGACGGTTCTGACCCAAAAATCATTGAAAATTCCGAAGGTCAGCGCACAACCCCATCCGTTGTTGCATTGACATCAAACGGGGAACAGTTGGTCGGCATCACCGCCAAGAATCAGGCGGTCACCAACCCTGAAAACACAATCTATGAAATCAAACGTTTAATGGGTCTGCGCTTTGACAGTCCCGCCGTCAAAGCGATTGCCGCGCGCGTTCCATATAAAATCGTTGCGGGCGACAACGGCGACGCATGGGTTGAAATGGATGGCAAGAAATATGCCCCATCCCAGATTTCTGCGATGATTTTGGCAAAATTGAAAAAAGATGCCGAATCCTATCTGGGCGAACCGGTCACCGACGCGGTTATTACCGTTCCTGCATACTTTAACGATTCCCAGCGCCAGGCAACCAAAGACGCCGGTCGCATTGCGGGTCTGAACGTATTGCGTATTGTTAACGAACCAACGGCCGCGGCATTGGCATACGGCCTGGACAAAGACAAAGACGGCATCGTCGCAGTATATGACTTGGGCGGTGGTACATTTGACGTATCCATTTTGGAAATTATCGACGGCGTATTCGAAGTAAAATCGACCAACGGCGACACGGCCCTGGGTGGTTCGGACTTTGATGCACGCATTCTGGAACACCTGATTGCCGAATTTAAATCCCAGACTGGCATTGACCTGTCGGGCGACAAATTGGCACTGCAGCGTTTAAAAGAAGCCGCAGAAAAGGCAAAAATCGAATTGTCGTCCAAAACATCCACAGACATCAACCTGCCGTTCTTAACTGCGGACGCATCGGGTCCAAAGCACTTTAACACAACCCTGACACGTGCGAAATTGGAATCGTTGGTTGCAGACTTGATTGAACGCACAATCGAACCATGTACAAAGGCGTTAAAGGACGCAGGCCTGGAAAAATCACAGATTAACGAAGTTATCTTGGTCGGTGGTCAAACCCGCATGCCCAAGGTTGTCGAAACAGTCAAAGAATTCTTTGGTCGTGAACCACACAAGGGCGTGAACCCAGATGAAGTTGTCGGTATTGGTGCCGCAATCCAGGGTGGTGTATTAAAGGGCGATGTCAAAGATGTTCTGTTGCTGGACGTAACGCCATTATCATTGGGAATTGAAACATTGGGTGGTGTGTTCACACGTCTGATTGACCGCAACACAACAATCCCAACCAAGAAATCCCAGGTATTCAGTACCGCCGAAGATAACCAGTCGGCTGTAACCATCCGCGTATTCCAGGGCGAACGCGACATGGCGGCGGACAACAAATTACTGGGCCAATTTAATCTAGAAGGTATCGCGCCCGCCCCACGTGGCATGCCACAAATCGAAGTTTCATTTGACATCGACGCAAACGGCATCGTACACGTATCGGCCAAGGACAAAGGCACTGGCAAAGAACAGGCGATTTCAATCAAATCCGACGGTGGTCTGTCCGAAGAAGAAATCAAACGCATGGTTGACGAAGCCGCTGCCAACGCCGAAGCGGACAAGGCAAAACGCGAACTGGCCGAGGCCAAGAATACCGCCGAAACCGCAATCTTTAGCATTGAAAAATCACTGAAAGAACACGGTGATAAAATCAGCGAAGATGATAAAAAGGCAATCGAAGATGCGAAAAAAGAATTAGCCGACGAATTGGCCAAGGCTGACGCAACGGCCGACAGCCTGAAAGCAAAAACAGACGCACTGTCTGAACGTGCCATGAAACTGGGCGAAGCGGTCTACAAAGCCCAACAGGCCGAGCAGGGCGCATCCGCCGACACCGCAGAAAAGAAACACGACGACGGCACCGTCGACGCAGACTTTTCTGAAAAGAAATAATTAAAATCCCCCAATTGGGGGATTTTTCTTAAATTTTATAAATTCGTACAAATGATGTATCGCTGGAACCAGATGAACCAGAACCGCCATCACCGCCATTTAAGCCTTTGGTATAGTAATTACCAGCGTATGCCCCGCCGCCGCCACCACCACCATATGTTTTTGCGGTTTTGCCACCACATTCATATGTAACGGTTGCGCCACCAATGCCACCCGTGGCGGCCATCATGGATGTACAGGATGTGTTATTACACGCATAAACATCACCACCATTACCGGCGCGTTCGCCCGTGCCATTGGCACCGGCATTTACATATTCATCAGTATTGATAAAATCGTGATGATATTGCCAATCTGTGCCACCGGCACCATTTGGTGATGCGCCACCACCACCACCAGTTCCGTATATAGTTTGTTTATATACATAATATACGCGCTTTTGTATTGGTGGTTGATTTAAAATGGAACCGCCACCAATACCATTTCCAACGGGAACGGTACTGGCGACGGTAGCCTGATTTATGTGTATCGGCATGTTACTTTTCGCGCACGTTTTACCCACGCCACCCGATGCCCGCCATACACGGTCACCAACAACCAATATGCTGTCCACACCCGATGCACCACCACCGAATGCACCGGTATATGGATTATTTACAACATTTACCCCACCTGGGTTACCATCACCGCCACGGAATACATATACCGTGGTTGGTTCGTTTATACTGAATATTGCGGATTCTGTGCGTGTTAAATCATATTCCACAATATCAAGGCAATATTCATTTTGTAATCCAATACCACCACGCAATTCCGCACGATAACATCCGGGTTGTAATACAATTTCGTTACAGGTGTTAAAATTGGTTGCTTCGTACACCAATTCTTCGCCGTTATTGTTTAATATGCACATACCATCCGGTATTTTATCAATGGTATGATAAATATTACCATCCGATGTTTCAAAATATAATGCCGATAATAACGCCAACGGTAATAACATGATGATTATCCTATTTTATAAATTTTAACGTAACTGGTGTCTGATTTGCCGGTACTGCCCGATGCCCCATCACCACCATCGGCGCAATCGGAATCACACCATGACGTTACTGGTGGGACGCAGGCGCTGTGCTGCCTTCCTATGCAAGCGGCGCCACCGCCGCCTCCGCCGTATGATGTCGCCGTGTGGCCGACACATTGCCAATATACGTTTTTGCCACCCGCACCACCATATGCGATATTTTTTGTTTTTGAATCCCCCAGCAGGTTTTCCGCATCACCACCATTACCACCACCATCGGTGGTTGCATTGGTGCCGGCGGTTGTTTTAAAATTTGTTCCTGAACCCGCCGCACCACCAACGCCATTTGGCGCACCCCCACCCCCACCGGCACAGCCATTAAATGTGGATATAAAAGAATTGCTTATCTTAATATCTTGTACAGAATATGTTCCAGATGGTGTGGATTGACAATATAATCCTATTGGTAGTCCTCCATAAGGATATGCATATGCAGATATATTAAAACACTGTGAACCCGGTGCACCGATACCAACAATTGCACGGTCCCCGATAACCAGCATACTGTCCACACCCGATGCGCCACCACCCGGAATCTGATGATCTGTCACCTTTGGACTGTCATTACCATCACCACCACGAAACGCATATACGGTTGTTTGTGTGGGTAATTTAAAAATCTGGGATACAACATTCGCGGTAATGTTTGTCGTGCCCAAACCGGAATTACACCGCGATTGTTTTCCACCCGCGCCACCACGTAATTCCACGCGATACATTCCCGCTTCCAATGTAACCGGTTGACATGTGTTGATTGAATCCGCGGAATATACCAGTTTTTCCGAGGCATCAAGAAATTCGCCCCCCTGGGGGATAACAATTGCATGGTATATTTTTCCATCGGTATTTTGCACGTGCAAAGTGGGTGATGTATATTGTTGTTCATACACCTGAATTTCAACATTATTAATATGTATTGCCGGCATAAATCCCCCCATTTGCATTAATAAAAAACCGCGTTGATAACAAAGCGGTCAGGAGGTTGATAGCAATCCAACGAATTGTGTGCTTATTCAATATATTCGCCACCCTCCTGACCAAATAAAGTCAGGAGTTCTTTTCTTTCATCGCCATAAAAACGCACTTCTATGCGTATTTTACTTTAATGCGTTGGCACGGGCTATCACACCCCATCATGATAACTCATCACGACGGAAACATACTACCAACATAACAGAACAAAATCAATTATTTTGATACAAAAAAAATTAACCCCAAACAAAAATCCCCCAAATGGGGGGATTTTATTATTTTGCGCTATTTTCTGCACTTGTTGCTGCCAGGTCTTCGACAATACGCGCCTTTTTACCTGACAACCCACGCAGGAAGAATAACTTTGCACGACGTACTTTACCAATACGAACCTTTTCAATCTTTTCGATTGCAGGGCTGTACAGTGGGAATTTACGTTCCACACCAACACCGTATGATTCACGACGTACTGTAAAGGATGCATTATTTCCCGTGCCACCATCGCATGCGATAACAACACCTTCGAAAACCTGGATACGGAATTTGTCGCCGTCTTTAATTTTGACGTGAACCTTTAATGTATCCCCCGCCTTGAAGTTTGGGATTTTTTTGTCGCCCTTTAATTTTTCAATCTGGGCTGCTTCGATTTTTTTAATAATGCTCATTTTTCATTTTCCTTTATTAAGTCCGGTCGACGTTCTTTTGTTATGTCAACCGATTGTTGTTTCCGCCACCGTTCGATATTGCCGTGGTGACCGGACAGCAGGACTTCTGGGACGTTTCGTCCACGCCATACTGACGGACGGGTATATAACGGCCATTCCAACCCGCCGATTTCGAAACTTTCGTTTTCGGTGGTATCCGCACCACCGTGAACCACATTATCCATCACGCGAACGCAACTGTCAATAAAAACTTGGGCCGCAATTTCACCACCCGACAATATATAATCCCCGATGGAAAGTTCCATTATATCATATTCTTCGATGATTCGTTCATCAATTCCTTCGTACCGACCGCAGAGCAGGGTATATATCGCATCGGGCTGGGCAACAAATTCACGCACCATTTTTTGATTCAGTGTTGCCCCACGTGGCGAAAAGTATATAATTTTGCCTGGATTTTTAATTGAATCCAACGCATCACCCAGTGCATCTGGTCGCATAACCATACCTGCGCCACCACCGAATTGGGTATCATCAACACTGCCATAGTTATTTATGGCAAAGTCCCGAATATTAACCACATCATATGTCCAGATTTTCTTGTCCAACGCACGTCCAACAACGCCGCCCGCCAGTGTGCCTGGAAACATTTCTGGAAAAATGGTCAATATATTAAAATGCATTTTATCTAACCACTATTACTTTGCCACCCATATCGACAGACGCACCAACAAACGACACCATATCACCATTATCCAGTTCAATAATATCGCCCGCGCCATAATTTTGAAAGCAATCCACATTACCAATCTGGACACCATCGCGCACAACTGCAAAACCAATTAAATCCGCCTGGTAGTATTCGTTCGTATTCAAATCGGGCAGGGCGTCACGGTTTATAAACAATTCTGTTCCCCGCAACGCTTCGGCGGCATTTCGGTCATCAACCCCACGAATTTTGGCAATAACAACATTTGCATTTGGCACTGCACGCACAAATTTAAAGTCACCGTCTGCAAATCGATTGCTGCGCACATTAAACTTCTGAAAATCCATTGTTTTTTCTGCAAAAGACTGTACACGCACCTCACCACGAATACCCTGTGGTGCGACAATTTTCCCGACCAAGATTTGTTTTGCGTCTGTCATATTTATCTTTGCTTTTGCATTTGTTCTTTGTATTCAAGCAACTTGATACAGTCAAAACTATACGCAGGGCATTGACCGCCTGCCATAAAAATCACCGGTTTATTTGCCAACAAAGACTCTGACATCTGGCGATAAAATTCATCTGTCCGTTCAACTTGTGAACATTCCAACCCCGGCGCATGTGGGCAATAACATTCAACCATTTATCATACCCTTATAACAAAACCTTGCCCGGGTCGCCCCGGGCAATCAAAGCAAAATTTATTCAGCTGTTTCTGTTGCTGGCGCTTCTGCTGCGGCCTTGGCTGCGGCTTCTGCTGCGGCTTTTTCGGCTGCGATTTTTGCCAACTTGTCAGCTTTATCTTTAATCTTCATTTGTGTTTTTTCAGACTGCAAATGTTTTTTTGTCTGAACTGGAATCGCCTTTGGTTTTACCAAGCCAGCCTTGGTCAAGAACTTGTAAACGCGATCCGATGGCTGTGCCCCTTTGGCCAACCACGCCTTTACTTCATCCAACTTCAAGATAACGCGTTTATCGCTATCTTTTGCCTGCATTGGGTCATATTTACCAACAACTTCCAATACATTACCCGAATTACGTGCATTGCGTGAATCAGTCACAACAATGTGATAATATGGGCGTTTTTTTGCACCAAAACGTGCCAAACGAATAACAGTTGCCATAATTTTGCTCCTTATATTTATTAACTGTTTTTTCCACAAAGAAAACCGCCATCAAGGGCGACACTCGCCGGATGATGTACCACACGCATACTGCGAACTGGCTGTACAATAATGGCAATCTTTGGGATTTGCACCAACATTATGCATCACAATTTAACCAAAGTCAACAACTTATTGTGCCCCCAAAAAAATTGGGGGCAGCACACTAATTGATTGCACTGGGGCGAATATCGCCAAAGTTTTTTGAAAATTCGAACACCTCATCCACAAATTGGAAAACGTCCTGCAAATATTCCGTCACAGGCACATCGAATTTACTTTTATCAGATTCAAATCGTTCTACATAAAACCGCACAGTCGCCCCAACTGTCCCTGTACCCGACAGACGACAGAACACGCGCACGCCATTATCTGTCAATATTTGAATTCCTTGGTTGGTAACGAATTCACCTGTAACAGGATCGGTGTATTCAAACACTTCCTTGCGCAGTATGGTAACATCACCATATTTTCGTCCATCCAAATATGCATTTGACACACGACGTATCATATCGTCAGCGGCATTTTTATCGACGCCTTCATAACTGTACTGACAATAAAAGAAGCGGCCGTTTTCATTCCACATTTCACGCACAATTTCTTCAACTGTTTTTCCAGTTTTTGCCAATATATTCAGCCAGAACAATATTGCAAATATACCATCTTTTTCACGAATATAATCTGCGCCTTGACCAAAACTTTCCTCTCCACACAGATTTATACGTCCTGAATCCAATAAACTGGCAAAGAATTTCCAACCCGTTGGTGTTTGATAAACATCCAACCCCATTTTTTTTGCAACCGCATCAACAGCACTGGATGTTGGCGCAGAACGCGCAACACCACGCAAGCCACTTTGGAAATAGGGTACCAATTTATGATATTTGACCAAAATCGCCAAACTGTCAGACGGCTTAACATAAAATCCATTACCTAAAATCATATTACGGTCACCATCTCCATCACACGCGCAGCCAAAATCTGCACCACCCCGCATCATAAAATCGTATATTTCATGGGCATATGTTGGGTTTGGCTCTGGATGCACCCCACCAAAATCATCTTTTGGCGCCGCGCGCAAGATCCATTCTGGTCGCGCCCCCAACCGATTTACAAAGATTTCACGTGCCGCCGCACCTGTTGACGCATTCATTGCATCAAATCGAAAAGTATGCCCATCTGCAAACCATTTACGTATTGCATCAAAATCAAACATAGATTCCAACAAGTCCGCATAATCCATGATTGGATTTACATATTCCACATTTTGCAATTCAAGTGCATCTGCATCGCCAATATCCAGGGTCTTGTATGACGAAATAACTTTGGTCTGTTCATATAATGCATTTGTGAAACTCTCGGTTGCTTGACCACCGTTATCCATTTCCACCTTGACCCCAAAATCGCCATTGATTCCCGCCGGATTATGCGATGCAGACAATATAAAACCACCGTCCGCCTTGTACTTGCGTATTATATGCGAAATCGCAGGTGTTGGCGCAACCAAGTCACGTCCCACCACTAAAACCTTTTGCACACCATTTGCAACCAAAATTTTAATTATTTTCAGCAAGAATTGTATTCCCGGATATCGTCCATCCCCCCCAACAACCCACGTTTTTAACATTTGACCATCTGCTGTTCTGGCATTAATTGCAGACTGAATAAAATTCTCTAAAAAATTAGGGGCCAAAAAAACAGAAGTTTGTTTTCTAAGCCCCCCAGTACCCGGTTTCTGATTATCAAATGGTTTAGTATCTACAGATAAAATTTTCATAATATCC
The DNA here is from genome assembly GCA_016301865.1 of Alphaproteobacteria bacterium. GTDB lineage: Bacteria > Pseudomonadota > Alphaproteobacteria > Rs-D84 > Rs-D84 > Enterousia. The sequence goes on along the minus strand of JAEDOP010000006.1, from coordinate 769 downwards.
CCCTGTATTTAAATACCTAATACACAGTATGCCACGAACTTTTTAACATATCAAGATTTGACTTTCACAAACTCAGATTTAATTCTCTCACGTGTGATATTTTTACCCAAAGCACAGTGTTTTTTACCACCCCATACGATTTATAAAGTTTGATACGGTTGCTGTGGATACATCCATCATTTTTGCAATTCGGTATTTAGTTAACCCCATATCTAACAATTCTTTAACTTTTTTTGTGTTTCTGGACAGTTTTAGTTTTCTTGATTGTGCTGCAAATGGACGTCCTAATCGTTTACCAGATGCCTTAACACTTTCTAATGATGCCTTGGTGCGTTGTGATATTAGGTTGCGTTCGATTTCCGCAGACAGTCCAAATGCAAACGCCATTACTTTACTTTGAATATCATTACCCAGACGGTAATTTTCCTTTAATGTCCAAACCTGACAATTCTTATTTAGACACGTTTCCAGGATATGCATTACCTCCAACAAAGAACGTCCCAATCTTGATATCTCTGCAGCAATTAAAATATCACCGTCTTGTAATTCATCTAATAATTGCCCCAGTTGCCGTTTATTTAACGCTTTACGCGAGCTAATAGTTTCTTCAATCCATTTATCTACTGTAATGTTATTATGTTCTGCAAATTGCTCTATTTCATAATGTTGATGTTGCACCGTTTGTTTATTTGACGATACGCGAATATATCCAATAACTGCCATTTTTCTAATCCTTTGGTTGATAAAATTACTTCAATTTAATAGAACG
>JAEDOP010000082.1 GCA_016301865.1 Alphaproteobacteria bacterium | reverse complement strand
TAATAAAATTTCAATGTTTGTCTGTCGGTCATTTTTTATATTTGTTGCCAAACGTATTTTATCGTCAATATTCTCTAAGTCAAGGATAATACAATTGTAAAAATTTATCTTGCATGATTTTATAAATCGTATATAATGTGCACCGTGGGTTAGTAGCTCAGTGGTTAGAGCGGAGCGCTCATAACGCTTTGGTCGTGGGTTCAAGTCCTACCTAACCCACCAGAATTAAAAATCCCCCAATTTGGGGGATTTTTTTATAAAGCATAATTATTCTTCGACCAAAACCATTGACTTTCCGTCTTCGACAATCAAATCCGGGTCATCTGACATCTTTTTATCGCCCGCCCAAACGTAGTACGAATACGGCACATCAGCCGGCGCCTGAATTTCAATAACATGTTTGGCTGTTTCCAATACCAAATCATTGCCGTTTGGTGATGCATAGCGCACAACCGCACAATTCGCACCAATGCACGAATCCGCAATATTTGATTGATCAACAACTTCGTTCGATGATGACTGACAGCCCGCCAAAATCACCATCATACCCATCAGGGGCAAAATAATCCGTTTCATACCCGATATTATATCATATTTTTAGACATTAAAAAAGAAAAAACCGCCATTCGGCGGTCTTTCAGTTTTTTTTGTTTAGTGGCGGCGGAATCCATTGCTGTGCTGTGCGCTGTTGCTGGAACGCTTTGATAAATAGCGTGCTGCAATCAAAATCAGCCATTCCAGTGTCAACAGACCCAATCCAATTAATTTATTTTCAACACCTGCGACCCAGCCCAAAACATAGACCAACTGTGCAATGAATGAAATGTATAAAACACCAAATACGCCTGTAAAGAATATCTTTTTAATTTTTCCAAACATTTTATGTCCTTTCCATATTTATTGTAATAAATCAAAATGCCCGATTTCTGGTGCCAGGTATCGGGCGACCCCGCAATAACTAAAACGAATGTGGTCAACAATTGCCAACCATATTCAACGCCATATTAGGCAGCCATTGCAAGGCGAACATTGTCGTTCGCAGCGATTCTATCGCCATTCAGTTTTTAGTTGGCTTTTAACGACGCCATGTCGGATTCACCCAATTTGTCTTTCATCACCTGTCGAATCTATGTCAGCCCCATTCAGGCAGAGCATACAAACAAATAATAAGATTCATGAAACGATTTATTCATGTCTCATATCTCTTGTTTCTCTCCACCATTACCTAATGCGCCTGCATTGGGTAATGGTGGAGCTGTGGGGTACCGCCCCCCAGTCCAAAATGACTATTTCACAACGGATTCAGAATCATCACCGTTTCCGGCCCACTTATTATAGTGTTTTAGACTGGAAATTGCAAGTTTTTAGATTATAATGTGCGCAAAGGTAAATAAAATGAAGTTCCTAGATCGTGCAAAAATTTATGTCAAGGCGGGTGATGGCGGAAATGGTTCGGCCAGTTTTAGACGTGAAAAATATATCGAATTTGGTGGTCCGAACGGCGGTGACGGCGGTCGCGGTGGCGATGTTGTGTTTGTCGCTGTGCCAAATGTGAATACGCTGATTGATTATCGCTATAAAACGAAATTCGTGGCCCAGCGTGGTGAAAATGGCATGGGCAAAATGCGCACAGGCGCATCGGGTGACACATTGGTGTTGCCTGTGCCGACAGGAACGGTGATTTTATCAGAAAACGAAGAGATTGAATACGCTGACCTTGACAAAGACGGTATGGAATATCGTGCCGCGCGTGGCGGAAATGGCGGGTGGGGCAATCTGCATTTTAAAAGCCCCACAAACCGCGCCCCGAAACAGGCAAATGACGGATTGCCAGGCGAAGAACGCACGGTTGTTCTGCGATTGAAACTGATTGCAGATATTGGTCTGGTTGGCTTTCCGAACGCGGGTAAATCAACATTGTTGTCTGCGGTAACGGCGGCACGCCCAAAAATTGCGAATTATCCATTTACAACATTAAATCCTCAACTGGGCGTTATGTACGCGCACGACCGCGAATTTGTTTTGGTTGACTTGCCCGGTCTTATCGAAGGTGCGCATACCGGCGTCGGCCTGGGCGACCAATTTCTGGGGCATGCCGAACGTACAAAAATGATATTGCATGTTATTGATGGCACAGAACCCGATTGGGCGGCGCGTTATGCGGCAATTCGCCACGAAATGGATTCATACGGTGGCGATTTGATTGCCAAGTCTGAAATGATTGTAATAAATAAAATTGATGCGATTGACACTGACGAATTGTCTGAAAAAATGACCACGTTCAAGAAATCATTCGGTCGCAAAAAGAAACCTGAAATATTAACCATCAGCGCAGCAGGGAGAGTAGGGATTACGGAGTTGGTTGCCGCCATAGAAAAGAAACTCTTGGGGCTTGAAAATGACACAGTACAAAAATAAGTTTGCGACGCATACAAACATAATGGAAAAATACCGCGATTTTAATCGCGACAGACGTGCGGGCGTGCATGCGTATAAATCTGATGGCACAACTGTGCCATTAACGTCTGTAAAGTTGTCCCAGGTTGAATTTGTCGCGGGGCTGTGGCGTGTTCAAAATCCTTTTCCGCATAAAATCCAGATGGTCCGGGACAAGCAGTTCGTCTTGGTGGAAAAGTTGCCGCATGTTGAAAAGAATCTGTTTGAATTTTATCTGGCACAGAGCGTATATGAAAATTGTTATGGACCATTGTTGGGCGCGTATTATTATGTTGCAAAATACACTACTGATCAGGGAACATATTGGTCGTACGGCAATACCATTGAACAGGCACGTGCTTTTCTGGGAATAAAATTATATGACGAATACATGGGTTTAATTCATGCCCATGCCTGTAAAAATCAATTTGCACACCAAAAGAAATAATTTTTGATTTTTGATATATTGTCTGCTAGAATCTATCCACAAACAAAAACAGCAAAAGGAGAATTACCTATGGTATCATTAAAAGGTACACAAACTGAAAAAAATCTGTTAATTGCATTCGCCGGCGAATCCCAGGCACGTAATCGCTACACAATGTACGCGTCCCAGGCAAAAAAAGACGGCTATCATGCGATTTCCAAAATCTTTTTGGAAACCGCGGACCAGGAAAAAGAACACGCATCCCGTCTGTTTAAATTCCTAGAAGGGGGCGACCTGGAAATAACAGCATCGTTTCCTGCAGGCAAAATCGGCACTACATTGGAAAACTTGCAGGCTGCCGCCTATGGCGAACACGAAGAAAATACAGAAATGTATCCAAAATTTGCACAAATTGCCGCCCAAGAAGGCTTTCCAGCAATCGCTGAAATCCTGAAAAATATCGGCTATGCAGAACGTTATCATGAATCACGTTACCGCGCATTGATTGATGCAATTGAAAACGGAACATGGTTTAAGCAAGATAAAATTGTGATGTGGCGTTGCACAAACTGTGGTAATTGGCATATCGGCACAGAAGCACCATCTGTATGTCCTGCATGTTTGCATCCACAGGGTTATTTCATCAGCGAAGGAACGATTTCCCGCTGTGATACAAACGAAGGCTTCTGTGAATACAGTGTTATCGATGACTAATTAAAAATCCCGCCGAATGGCGGGATTTTTAATTGGTTTACCACAGGCGCATCAGGATTATATGCGCTCGTCAAACGGGTTATTGTACATAGTTTTTTAATGCGATATAAATCTGGCCCGGTTCGGTTTTTATCAGTGCTGCCGATACCCGGTCGGCATTA
>JAEDOP010000005.1 GCA_016301865.1 Alphaproteobacteria bacterium | reverse complement strand
CGATGATGTTGATAAAATTTCTTCTATACCCTGTAAAAACAACGGGTCAGACGTATCGGTTACCAAATCATTCGCACGCGTGAACGACGGTGTGACCATTATACCCAACAAACCCAAAATCGATAAAAATTTACGCATAAACCCTCTCCCTGTACCCAATATAAACTTTGCCCCCAGATACACCCGGGGGCATATTAATTTAATAACCCCTAGAACTGGAACATTACCTGCAAACCAATTTTTGTTTCGGCATAGTTATCCAATTCCACTGTACCAATCTTGGTCAAAGAATCTAAACTCAATTCTGTACCATCTGGTGCCTGGGCTGTGATACCTTGTTCCATCCAGTACAAATCTAAATCCTTGCCATCTGCACTGTCATAGAACGCAACCTTGGCATACAGGTTCAATGCGAACCAATCATTTGGCTGCCACCCGATTGCCCCCTTGATATTACCCTGGTTGTGCCAATCATAGTCACCAAAGATTGCCTCTACATTCAGTGTCCAATCTTCATTCAGCACACTAAACACACCCAATCCACCTTCGACATACATCACACTGCTGTCACCAACCTGATATGGAATATATGTCATTACTGCATTACCACTTTCATCAGTGCCTTCGAGCCCATTACCATATGAATTACCATCCAGGTCGACATACCAACCACGCACCAAACCATAGATTGTGGACGAAGAAACCTTGTACCCACCTTTTAATTCAACCAAGAAATTATTTGCAACATCTTTTTGATGCTGGAAATACGCAGATGCCGTTGCAATCCATTCATCTGTATCGACAAAGCGCCACTGTCCACCAATACCAAACAGATTCAAACCATCATCATCCATTTTGTCATCCGGCGAATTATCATCCCATTCGAATTTATATTCATTCATATCATACTGCAACATCCCCAGAACTGCGATTCGGTCTGTGATACCATAACTGAAATCTTCCTTGATAGAAAATCCAGTCATATCCCACTTAGCCCCCAGTCCATTTAACACCGCCTGGTATGCATTTGCATTTGCATTCCATACTGGCAACGTCTGATTTATTTTAAAATCATACGAACTGTTGTTATATGACAAATCTGTATGCGACCCGAACATTCCGCCCAATGGCTGATAGAACGGATGTGCCAAGAAATACTTACGACGCATTTTGTTCACAACTTTTTCAGAACGTGTTGTACGCTGTGTCGTTTTTGTCGCGCGCGCCGACGAAGAATTTGCCCCTTCGTACTGTTTATACAGCGCACTGCGATTTTGTGGTTTTGTGTAATACAAATCCCCGGCGTCTTTGGACTCGTACGTTTTGGTCAGCGTACGCGTCTGATATTTTTCATAGTTAATTTTTTCACGTGTACGTGTGGCCGGCGCACTTGATAAATCTGCACTGGACCCTGCACGTGTTCCCCAATTTGTGGCTGCATCTGCCGAAACCGCCCCCAATGCCACCAACAAACCAACAAAAACCGATAAAGATTTCTTCATAACAATAACTCCTTTTGTCAAAAATTATAACACAAATCCGCCCCATTACAAAGAACAAAAATCCCCGCAATCACGCGGGGACAACTTACCTGTCCAGATACCATTTTACGGTCTTGACAATCCCTGTATCAAATGTTTCATTCGCACGCCACCCCAGTTCCTGTTCCAACTTGCCCGCATCAATCGCATATCTGAAATCATGCCCCGCACGGTCGGCGACAAATTCAATCTGGGATTCATACTTTTTGCCGTCTGTTCGTGGGCGCAATTCGTCCAGAATCAAACAGATGGTTTTTACAATCGTAATATTATTTCGTTCATTATGCCCGCCGACATTGTACGTCTCGCCCGCGCGCCCCTGATGAAAAATCAAATCAATCGCCCGACAATGATCCATCACATACAGCCAGTCCCGCACATTTTCCCCACGTCCATAAATCGGCAACGATTTGCCCGCCAGCGCACACGAAATAATATGCGGAATTAATTTTTCATTATGCTGTTTTGGTCCATAGTTATTGGAACAGTTCGACGTTGTTGTATTCAACCCATATGTATGATGATACGCCCGCACCAGGAAATCAGACGATGCCTTGGACGCAGAATACGGACTGTTCGGCGCATATGGTGTGTCTTCGCGAAATTCACCTGTTGCCCCCAATGCCCCATAAACTTCATCTGTGGAAATATGATGAAAACGCGCATCCGCATACCCCGGCTTAATGCGCCCCGGCGCATCCATCCAATGCCGTCGCGCCACATCCAGCAAATTAAACGTCCCAATAATATTAGTATTTATAAACGCGCGTGGCCCTGTGATTGAATTGTCCACATGACTTTCCGCTGCAAAGTGAATTACCCCACGCACATCATTTTCACGGAATAATTTTTCAATCAAATCCGCATCGCAAATATCCCCCTGAACGAATGAATAGTTCGGCATATTTTCGCACGACCGCAGATTTTCTAAATTCCCCGCATATGTCAATTTATCCAGATTGATAATTTTATATTCTGGATATTTTTCACAAAAATACGGCACAAAGTTTGAACCGATAAAGCCCGCCCCACCTGTAATTAAAATTGTTTTATGCATTTTTCCAACCCCTTTTTCCAGTGTTCGATTTCAACACCAAACACACTTTTAATCTTGTCTTTATCCAACACGCTATAAAACGGCCGCACCGCACGCGTTGGATATTGGTGTGACTTTATCGGATTTACCCGACACCCCAACCCCGACATTTCCATAATTTCACAGGCGAAATCATACCACGAACACACACCTTCATTTGTAAAGTGATATATACCGGAATTTTCACGCGTCATTTGTGGAATAATTTTTACAATTGCATCCGCCAGGTCACCTGCAAATGTCGGACTGCCAATCTGGTCTGCGACAACATTGATTGAACCTTTTTCCGCCCCCAATCGCCGCATAGTCTTTACAAAGTTATTCCCATGCGCGCTGTACAACCACGCCGTACGAATAACAACCGCCACGTCGGCATTTTCAATCGCCGCCAATTCCCCTGCCCGCTTTGTCCGCCCATATACCGACACCGGATTTGTTTCATCATCTGGCGCATATGGACGATGCCCCGTTCCATCAAACACATAGTCTGTGGAAATATGAATAATTTTTGCCCCCGTCTGGGCCAGATTTCGCACCCCATCAACATTGATTTTTGTCGCCAAATCCACATCATCTTCGGCCGCATCTACGGCGGTGTACGCTGCGCAGTTTATGATTACATCAATATTATTTTTGCGCACAAAATCACGCACCGCCACCGCATCTGTGATATCCAGCGCATCACGGTCCACCGCAATTGCATCTGGCAAACGTGCAACTAATTCACGCCCCAATTGCCCATTACAGCCCGTAATCAATTGCATCTTTTAATCCCCCATGCTTTCTGTCTTTGTCCGACACAATGATTTTGTCCGCCGGTATTTTCCAGTCAATTCCGATATCCGGGTCATCAAACCGCACGCCAAATTCCGCGCCCGGCGCATACAGATTATCACACTTGTACGCAAATACCGCCACATCCGTCAGCACCGAAAACCCATGTAAAAATCCACGCGGTATAAACAATTGCCGTTTGTTTTCCGCACTCAGTTCCACCGCCACATGCCGTCCAAATGTCGGCGACCCGGGCCGAATATCGACCGCCACATCCAGAACCGCCCCCTGTAACACACGCACCAATTTTGCCTGGGCATGCACACCCGTTTGACAATGCAGGCCACGCACAACCCCATACGATGACATCGATTGATTATCCTGGACAAACACATTTGGAATACCGTTTGCCACAAATTCATCCGCATTATATGTTTCCATAAAATATCCGCGCGCATCCGCAAATACATGCGGTTCAACGATAATAACACCATCAATTTCGGTCTTAATAAATTTCATGCTTTTCCCTATATACTTTTTCCAGATAATCCCGATATATCCCAGGTCGCAACCCATCAATTAACGCACGCATTTGCGCGTCATCAATAAATCCCTGGGCATATGCAATTTCTTCGACGCACGCAATTTTTAACCCCTGACGTTTTTCAATAATCTGAACAAATTGCCCCGATTCCATCAGACTGTCCGGCGTTCCCGCATCCAACCACGCATTTCCCCGTCGCATTGGCACAACCGACATTCGGCCCTGGGACAAATAGATATTATTCAAATCTGTAATCTCGTATTCGCCACGTGCCGACGGTTTCAGCCCACGTGCATATTCTACCACATCCGACGGATAAAAATAAAGCCCCACAGACGCATAGTTTGACTTTGGATTTTTTGGTTTTTCTTCGATTGAAATGGCATTAAAATTTTCATCAAATTCCACCACACCAAATCGTTCTGGATCGGACACATGATACGCAAAAATCGTTGCGCGCGCCCCTGCATTTTCACGCGCTATACGCACAAAATCCGGCAATTGTCCCCCCATATAGAATATATTATCCCCCAATATCAAACACACATCATCCGCGCCGATAAATTCCGCCCCAATGGTGAACGCCTGGGCAATACCGCGCGGTGCATCCTGCACCGCATATTGAATATTCATCCCCAGTTGCGTCCCATCCCCGAACAGTTTTTTAATATTCGGCGTATCCACGGGCGTTGAAATAATCAACACATCGCGGATTCCGAACTGCATCAACGTTGATAACGGATAATAAATCATCGGCTTGTCATATACCGGCAACAACTGCTTGGATATCGTCTGTGTCATTGGATACAGGCGCGACCCACTGCCCCCGGCCAGAATAATCCCCTTCATACAAATCCCCTTTTTATAACATATTACGACAAAAATCCCGTCCCCGCACCAGGACACTATTCCTTAACTAACGGGTTGACATTTATATTTTTTGTCCTATAATTAAAGTAACAACAATCAAAGGAAGACAAATGTCAAAAACACATACAATTAGTGAAATCTATGATATCGCCACTGCATTTATCACCGATCGTAAAACAACGCTCGATGTATCATACAGAAACGGCCACCTGATGTATAAATTTACGAAACGCGGTCTGGATGAATACCCATATACATTGGTTATATCGGCCGAACGGGGCGCACCAGCCAAGATTCCACACACTAACCAGACAAACAAAAAAACGGGACACGTTTACCTGCAACGTGGCACTGCGCTGTCTGGGATGTACGGCCCACGAACAATTGTTTCCGCCGAAACCAAACACAACGTAGGTCGCGCGATTGATTCGACCCAACGCGACATCGTTAAATTTGGCACACGTATGCTGTCGCCAAAATTCTTTAAATTGGTTGAATTGGCAAACAAACGTGCATTTAATAAAATTGAAACATCCAACAACACACCCCAGATGTTTAATTTGCTGTACCGCATTCAAAACGAAAACCAGAAATAAAAAATCCCGCAATGCGGGATTAATTTTTAATCTTTTTTCTGCTGTCTTTGCGAATTATTATATGCACGATACTGATTCTGCAAACACGACCGCATAGAATCAATCATGGCTTGAAAATTACGCTTGTCCAAGGTTTGTGGTTTTTCCGCACCACTAACCCTGCAATATGCTTCAAAATCCTTCTTATCATCTGCACAATTATCAGAACCATTTATACGCTGACTTGCCAACTTGCAAAAATCTTGAACCAGTTGTTTTTTCAATTCTGAATTGACGTTATCACCATTACCCGACATATTAACAATTATATTCAGATTATCTTCATAGCACTTTAATATTTCTGAATCTTGATAATAATTCAGACAATTTTTCACACCCGCCATATGAATATTTCTGTCATCTGACTTAAACGACGAACTGCCTGACGAAGACGAACCCGACGACGATGCGCCCTTGGCCTCCAGTCCTGTGGTCAAAACTGCCTTTTCCAATTGGGTTTTTAACCGTCGCAACATTGATTCCATCTGTTCATATTGCCGATACATCTGTTGCGTAATCAGTGTTGTTTTCATTGCGATAACATCACGCATTAATTCTTTATCCGCGCCCGTTGGATTTTCTGTTTTGCCAATATTATATGCGTGTGTGGAACACAGCGCCAATTCCGCCACAATTGCATCATTGTCGTCATTTTCACAGCCATTATCAGCATACGCCGGCACACACACCACCAGTGCAACCAACAAACTATAAAAGATATTTTTTAGTCTTTTCATTATGTTTTATTTACTATTTTTCCATTCTCACATTTTTGATATTCATACGTAATTTTTTTGTTACCACACATACATCTGCCATCTTTTGTTTTGCCACCCTTTCCGCTGCACCATTCTTCCTGTTCTTTGTTTAACTCTAGCTGCTGGTCTGCGATTATTCTGTTTTCGGCGTCACTTGCTCTTTTTTTTACTTCGCCATCAACATAAACATAATCCGTATTAGCTATCACACAACGTTCATAGGTATCATCAGAATCCTGTTTTTTCCACTCAATATCCGCACCCGACGCCAAACGTTCCCAGTTTTTGCAAATGCGTTCGTCCGCACCGGGTATAATATTACTGGTTGAACCACCACCACTGAACATCGATGCGGCAACCGGGCCACCATATTCCCACGTGCGCGCCAACGTCTGATTCGAAACACAAACCTTTTTCGGCAACTTCTTGCTTTGCACTGCGGTCAACAAATTCTGATACCCCGTCGGTGTCAATGCACAGTATTTCAGACGTTCCGTATCGCCACCCCCACCCTGTGAATAGCGATTTCCACCCGCATATTCCGGTGCGTCTTGCAAGATGATACGTTCCAATGTATCCAGATCCAGTGTTGCACCCTTTTTACTGCTGCGACGTCCAAATATCGCAATTGATTCAAGTGCCGATGTCGCACACCCAACACGCACCAATCGATCGCCTTCGTAATTTTCATCCAGCCATTCACGCAACACTTCATCATTGTCGCCCACACCACCAATTAACTGGGTCACTGTACAGCGACTATCATCCTGGGGCGGAACGGCCATACCAGGGGTACATTCTTGGCCACCTTTGACTGTGCCATACTTAACCGAACGACCATTCTTACAATTATTATTGTTATAATACTGAACTTCGTGCTTTTCCTTTTCACCTGTACACAGGAATTTTCCCCACTGGTTGCACCCGCCACTTAACATCATAATAACATCAGACACATCCACACCAACCGCCAACGCCATCTCTAACGCTTCGTACGCTTCGTCCACTATTTCATCATAGGGTTCAAAGAACGCATGTGCCTTTTCTTTGAATATTTTGACACGTTTTGGCCCGGCACAGTTATTACCACGCCCATCACACCCCGCATAGACAAACGCCGTATCCATTGTCGCCTTTAATTTTTTCAGGGCCACCTCTGCATTTTCAATTTTCGTCAGAATCTGCCCCGAAATCTGTTTGCGTGCCAAAATATCAGCATCCACCCCACGTTCCGCCGCTGCGACCATATCTTCGGTCAATGCCCCATTCCCCGATGACACGGGCGCGGACACCACGGACTGTTTTGTGGCCTGTTCCATCGCAGCCGCTGTTAACGCCTTTTGTTCATCCAGTGCCGCCTGCATCTGGGCCATTTGTTGGGCATTTTGCTGCTGCATTTCATACTGCATTTGTTGCATCTGTGCCTGCATTTGTTGTAATTGTGCATTACTTTGCGCGGCGGCCTGTTGCGCGGCCATTTGTTGGGCGGCAATTTCGGCCTGTTGCGCCTTGTTATTTGCGTTTGACACCAATTGTGCCGAAATAAATTCGATTAAATCATCGCCGTATTTTTTGCACGTTGCATTACTGTTCACGCACCCCGCCACAATCGGTCGCGCCAAATCCAATGTATTACACCCCACGCATTTTGGCTGGGCACAGCGCAAAATCAATGAATTACAGTTCCCAAAATCAGCCGTCGCGCCCGCACCACTACCCGATGCCAACGTGCGACTGTTCATCATCTGATTCCAGTTATTATTATTTGTTGCCCCCGAATTACCGTTCCATGCGGTTAAATTACTGCCCGCGGTGGTTGCGATTTGCCCCTGCGCAAATGTTGGAATTGCGCACAAAGCCAGCAATAAAAATCGCTTGAACAACTTCATATTCTCTCTTGGCCTTAATTTTAACACAAAACCCAAATTTATAAAAGCAAAAAAATCCACCACACCCCATACGACGGGATTAAAATAAAAGATAATGGTATAGATGCGCCGTGGTCGGCAAGCGTAGTGTACAGAAGTTACATGAGCGAACCGACCACAAGCAGATATGCCATTAGATTTTATTTTAAAGGATATGGCGTTTGTTGTTCGCATCCGGCGCCGACACAATCCCATCCTGTTCCATGCGTTCCATAAAACCGGCGGCCTTGTTATAGCCAATCTGCAAACGACGCTGGATATATGAAATGGTTGGTTTTTTATCACGAATGACACATTCTTTGGCGCGTTCATACAGGTCGGCTTCTTTATCCGACGCGCCACCACCCGGTATTGCGCCGGGCAATCCCGCCATATCTGGCGCGCCACCTTCGCCGGCTTCGTCCGTTACACCATCCACATATTCTGGCGCGCCCTGTGAACGCAGAAAATCCCCAATTTTTGTTAATTCGTTATCGTCGATAAACGCGCCGTGGATACGCACTGGCACACGTCCTGCTTCACTAAACAGCATATCGCCACACGCCAACAATTGTTCTGCGCCACCTTCGCCCAGGCATGTCACACTGTCGATACGGCTGCGCGCCTGGAACGACACACGTGTTGGGAAATTCGCCTTGATAACACCGGTAATTGTTGTTGCATCTGGTCTTTGCGTCGCCATCACCAGGTGGATACCCGCCGCACGCGCCTTTTGCGCGATACGCTGAACACAGGCTTCTACATCCTTGCGCGCCAGGCTCATCAGATCGGCCACCTCGTCAATAATAATGACAATGTATGGAATATCGGACAAATCAATTTCCTGGGTTTCAAATAACAGTTCCCCGGTTTCTGGGTCTGTACCAACGGCGACCTGCTTAGTCATTTTTTCGCCCGCCGCGCGTTTTTCCGCCGCAATTTCATTATAACTTTCGATATTACGGGCATTTAAAACCTGCAATTGTTTATAGCGTTCTTCCATTTCACGCACCGCCCATTTCAGTGCGTTAACCGCCGCCGCTGGGTCTAACTTTACAATCGGCGTAATCAGATGCGGAATATCATCCCAGAACCCAAAGTCCACACCCTTAGGATCGATAATCATCAATTTACACTTATCAGGCGTAAAGTGATAAACAATTGATGTAATAATCGACTGAACGAACACAGACTTACCCGAACCTGTGCGTCCTGCGATTAACATGTGCGGCATTTTCGCCAGATCAAAGTACATTGGATTGCCACCAATATTCACGCCCAACGCCAATGGAATTTTATATTTAGTATCCACAAAAGTATCCGATTCCATCAAACTGCGATAACGCACGGTCTGACGCGTTACATTTACCATTTCGACCCCGATAAAACTCGTACTGGGGATATGGGCGATACGAATATTTTCGGTTGCCATTGCGCGCGTCATATCTTTGACCGTTTTGGTAATATCTGCGATACGCATACCGGTATCGGGCTCAAATTCATACAGCGTCACAATCGGCCCCGGCTTAATCCCCATAACCCGACCAAACACCCCATATTCCGCAAAGTGCGTTTCCATATTCCGCGCATTCTGCTTTAATTCTGGCGTCACAGAACATTTGCTAAACAGCGATTTTTCCAGCAATTTTGGATCTGGCAACTGATATTGCGATGCCGCACGTACGCGTTTTGGCGTCACAACGGGCGCAACCGGCGCGGCCGCCGCAGCCACCTTTTTCGGTGCACGACGCGACAACAACCCACGACGTTTTTTCTGTGGCGTGTCCTCTTCTTCTGCTACTTCTTCTGTGACTTCTGCTGTATCGTCTGACGCTTCCAACTCTTCTGCGGCGACCGGCCCTGTTAAATGGAATGCCGCACCAATCGCCCGAATTGTGCGCCACGCAATACGCAACGCACCACGCACATGCGCCCACTTAATATGCAACAAACTGCCCCCTATCCACAGAAAGGCCACAACACATAATATTCCAACGATTATAGATAAATTCCCCATAACCCGCCCCAGGTCATTTGCAACAATCGCACCAAAAATACCCCCAAACGCAGACGACGGCGTAATCAATCCAAAACCGGCCGCCCCCACACACACCGCAATAAAACCACGCAGGAAATTATATTCCGGTGCCCCTTCACCCATCAGTGCAATCATACGCATAAATCCCAACCGTGCGACACACAGAAACACGAACAACGCAGGTATTGCCCCAATGGCATAGCGCACAAAACCAACAACATGGCCCATTATGGACTGGTCACCAAATGTTCCAGCCACCCCAAACCCCGACAAATAAGGATTATAAAACAGTGTTGCCCACACCGCCCATGCACCCAACACAAACACCAGCGCCCCAACAATCCGCGCCAACAAACTTTTCAACATACCCGAAATACTATCGGGCAAAAAATTATTTGATTTCTTTCCTGCCATAATGTTTGTATTTTATCACAAATTAAACAAAAAAACAGGCGATAAATTTACCGCCTGTTCTTTTTTCTTAACGTGTCCTTGAATCTTTTTTCACCGCATACTTTTCCGGACTTACAAATGGGAAATAGAAATCCTTTAATATATTGCCGGCATTTTTATATTTCATCTGTTTTAACGCATTTAACAAAACCTTTTGCGCTTCGCCCCGTTCCCAGTCAAACTGACTGTGCAACTTTGCCATATTACACAGCACCTTATTATAAATCAAATACACACTGTTATCATGTGGGGTTGGCATGAATGCGCCAACCAGGTCCATTCTTGCCAAACCATCTTTCACACGCGCATCATAGTCCGCATACTTTTTTGGATTTGCTGCGACTGCACGCACCTGGGCCATGGCGTTAACAATACGATTGTATTCAAATTCGCTGCTGGCGCGTGATTTACGCTTGTCCAAGAACAAGACAACCTCGTCAAAAAACTTTTGCAATGTTGCGTTATAATCAATCATTTTATTTTCCTTTTTTGCCTGACACAATTATATCATAAATTTGCTATCTGGACAATCCTAAACGTTCCAGCATCGCACGCCCCTGCAAAACCTTGGCCAGGTTCTGTGCACGCGTGGCCATACCCGCATTATAGCCCTGCAAATCAAATTTATTACCACCCAATGGCACAACCTTGGATTCAGTCAACATATTATACGCACGACGTAATTTCTGCTTGCGATTTTTGCTTTTCGCATAACGTTGCGCATCCAACAACCGACCAGAAATTGCAAAATACTCCTGAATCAATTTGTCATTACCATTAATCTTGTTGCACAAATGACGCCACGCCAACTTTGCACCATCTAAATTAAACTCGTATATAAATGTCATTTCAAACTCCTTTGGTTTGGTTCAACCAACTCACACCTATAAATATAGACAAATTTACACAAATGTCAATATTTAGACATAAAAAAGTTGAAAAGTCACACAATTAGGTATAACCTACATCGGAAAAACTAAAAAAATGGGGCAAACCAATGAAGATTCGCAATATTGCAATTATTGCACACGTTGACCACGGCAAAACAACCCTGGTTGACAATATGTTAAAACAGGCGGGCACATTCCGCGACAACGAACGCGTTGACGAACGCGTAATGGACAGTGGTGATATCGAACGCGAACGCGGCATTACAATTTCCGCCAAACCCACATCAATCCAGTGGGGCGAATATAAAATTAACATTGTTGACACACCGGGCCACGCGGACTTTGGTGGCGAAGTTGAACGTATTTTATCCATGGTTGACGGCGTCGTACTGCTGGTTGACAGTGCCGAAGGTCCAATGCCACAAACAAAATTTGTATTATCCAAGGCCTTGAAACTGGGCCTGCGTCCAATCGTTTGCATCAACAAAATCGACCGTTGCGACGCCCGCCCAGGCGAAGTTTTATCTGAAACATTTGACCTGTTTGATAAACTGGGCGCAACGGATTCACAATTGGATTTCCCGTATTTATACGCGGTTGGTCGCGACGGTTGGGCCGTACGTGATTTGAACGACGAACGCAAGGATTTAACCCCCCTGTTCCAGTTGATTGTCGACCATGTACCCGCCCCTGATTGCAATGGCACACGTTGCCAGCTGGACGCACCATTTACAATGTTGGCCACCACATTAGAGGCAGACCCCTATGTCGGCCGCATTTTAACCGGGAAAATTGAATCCGGCACTGTACGCATTGGCCAATCGGTCAAAGCAATCAACCGCAACGGCGAATTTATTGAAAACGCAAAAATCACCAAGATTATTGAACACCGTGGCGTTGAAAAGGTTTCACGCGAAACCGCATCCGCCGGCGACATCGTTGTTGTGGCTGGATTCAGCAAAGCAACCGTGGCGGACACACTGTGCGACCCATCGGTTACCGAACCAATCCCGGCCATGCCAATCGACCCACCAACCTTGACCATGACATTTTTTGTAAACACGTCCCCATTGGCGGGTAAAAGTGGCAAAAAATTGACTTCGCGTATGATTGGTGAACGCCTGTTCAAAGAAGCCGAAACAAACATCGCCCTGCGTGTTGAACAAAGCGAAAATAACGAAGCGTTCGAGGTATCCGGCCGCGGTGAATTGCAGTTGGGTATTTTAATTGAAACAATGCGCCGCGAAGGCTTTGAATTATCCGTATCGCGTCCACGCGTTGGAATGCAAACAAATGAAAACGGCGAAAAACTAGAACCAATCGAAGACGTTGTTATCGACGTAGACGACGAATTTTCCGGTATTGTAATTGAAAAAATGACCAAGCGCAAGGCAACAATATCCGAAATGAAGGCATCCGGCGCCGGCAAAACACGCATTGTATTTTCCGCCCCTTCACGTGGTATGATTGGTTATTTATCTGAATTCCGCACCGACACACGTGGCACAGGTATCATGAACCGTGTATTTGATAAATACGATTTATATCGCGGTCCAATCCAGCACTATCGCCCAGGCGTATTGGTTTCGATGGAAAAAGGCAACGCCGCCACATACGCACTGTTTAACCTGCAACCACGTGGCACATTGTTCATCGACCCACAAACCGAAGTTTATTCGGGCATGATTAT
The DNA here is from genome assembly GCA_016301865.1 of Alphaproteobacteria bacterium. Taxonomy (GTDB): domain Bacteria; phylum Pseudomonadota; class Alphaproteobacteria; order Rs-D84; family Rs-D84; genus Enterousia. Next base: position 4,990 of record JAEDOP010000005.1, on the reverse strand, counting down.
CGGCGAACACAGCAAAGAAAACGACCTAGAAGTCAACCCAGTCAAAGGCAAAGAATTAACCAACATGCGTTCGGTGACAGCCGATGAAAAGTTATTCTTGGCCCCACCACGCCGTATCTCGCTAGAAGAAGCCCTGTCCTATATCCTGGACGATGAATTGGTAGAGGTCACACCCGCCACCATTCGTCTGCGCAAACGGGAACTGGACAGCAACACGCGTAAAAAATTAAAGAAACACGTCGAAGAATAAAAATCCCGCCAACCGGCGGGATTTTTTCCTACCAATGTTCTTTCAGCCATTTTCTGACGCGACCACGCATAATACGCCCCGGCACAAAACAGGCAATCACCTTGATAGACAATTTTTTTAATTTTTGTATAAACTGTCCCCCATGCGATTGACGAAATAAATCCACCTGGGCACGATATCGCGCCAATTCACCATCATCCATTACCAAATCATTGTCTGTATATTCAAAACCATTCGCGTCCAAAAACGCCCTCAGATTTTCATTCACGCCGATAATTTGTGGCGCGTGCGTACCACCGTGTTGTGATTTAAATTCTTCAACAGAAGCCGCCACCACATCAAAATCCAAATTTTTCATCTGACACATACGATACTGCAACACCCCACTATCTTTGATTGCATTTGTACGGTTTAACTGAATTACATGACCACCAGGCTTCATAAACAATGCCAAATGCAACGCCGTTCCCGCACACCCCGCCAGAACACGCGCATTACCGATTATTGCCACCTGCTGCGCCAACGGTAATGTTTCTGGATATATTATATGAAATCCATTTTTTTCAAATATATGTTGTATTTTCTCTTCACCATATGTGCGCATATTTTCCGGCAACCTGGCGCGCGATACATATACTTTGTCCCACACTTCATCAACATGTGCGTTATCCCGCATTTTATCAAACGGAATAACAAACTGTTTTGCCCACCACCTGCCAGAATTATTAAACGATTGCGACGGAATAAACACGCGACGAAATCGCATTGACTGATTCAGAATTAATACATCATCGCGCCTGATTCCCAGCAATTCCATAAAATCAAACAACCAGGGCTTTGCACCAATATTTTTATTATCAACAAAAACATATTTAACATTATCACCCGGACAATCATCCATCCCCCAGGCACGATTTAAATGTTCTATCAAAAAATGTCCAAAGTGGGGATATGCATTTCCTAAAAACACCGCGTCACAATCACAGAACCCAACACCAGCGCGCCTTACAGTCCCATGGGGAATACAATTTGTGTTATTTCCACGCCATTGCAGGCTTGATTTCACCAAATTTCCACCCATATCGAACACACCAAACGCACCTGATTTTACATCAACAATAAACGCCCCAGAATCTATTACATCCACCCCCATATTATGGCGTTCTGCAACACCCTTAATCTGTTGCAACAAATACTTTTCATACGCACGCGTGGTATAAAACCTTGCCTTCATAATAACCCCCTAATATCTTGAAAATTAGTCAAACATATTATAAACTATAACTGAACGGAAAACTATCACAATGAATAAAAAGCGTTTATTTCTGTTTGCAGGCTATGACAAAGACGGCATCATTGACGATGCACTTGTCCACTATGTTTCATCCGTGTCAAAATTTGGTGACATTGTGTTATGCATGGATTCAGACACCCCCGACCCAGAATTAAAAAAAATCCAGAAATACTGCGTACATGCAACCGGCGTGCGTCACGGGGAATATGATTTCGGTTCTTATAAACGCGCATATATTTGGTCAACTGAAAATTTGAACCTGACCGATTATGATTTTATTTATATGATTAACGATTCCGTGTATGGCCCATTATATGACCTGACACCATATTTAAAAAAACTAGAATCCAGCCAATCTGATGCATTTGGCCTTGTAAAGAATCCACATCGCGAACATCCACATATTCAGTCTTGGTTTATTGGATTACGCCCAACTGCATTTACGGCAAAATGGTTTGATACATTTATGCATGGCATCACAAAACAAAAATCCAAGGGATTAATCACACGTGAATACGAACAGGGATTAACCAAACTGATCATGCAACATAATTTATCATGGTATTGCATTTATTCTGCGCGTGGTCGCGGTGTGTACAATGACATAAAAAAATTATACTGCGCAAAAATGCCTTTTATGAAACGCGTCGCCTTTTCCAGAAACCATGGCGCACTGGGGCGACAAATTTTATACGTACTGCAACACATTGCGCCAACCACACGCGATGCAATTATGTCATCTGCCGAACGGATATATGGGACAAAATATGTTAATTGGCTGTTAACATCCAACCCACTTAAAATAATGGTACGACAAATACACCACGCAATATATAAATTATTTATCGAAGGAATCTAGTTATGACCAAACGCATTGCCGCCATCACAATGGCACGAAACGATACATTTTTTCTGTCCCGTTGGATTGAATACTATGGTCGCGAAATTGGCACTGAAAATTTATACATCTATCTGGATGGCACAGACCAAGACATTCCTGAAAACGCGGGCGCGGCACATATAACAAAACTGCCACACACCGACATGTCACGCAGTGCCGGCGACAAATACCGCATTGGCAAAATGTCCGACCTGGCAAACAAATTACTAAAAAAATATGACATTGTAATCGGGTGCGATTGCGACGAATTTTTGATTGTTGACCCTGCCCTGAACACATCATTGGCACAATATCTATCGGATAAACAAATCAACACAACGCTATCGGGTCTGGGGCTGGATGTGGGGCAACACCTTACACATGAAAAGCCCCTGGATTCATCCAAACCGTTTTTGGCCCAGCGTGCATACGCCCTGTTATCGACCCGATATACCAAGCCTGTTGTAATAAACCGCCCCGTCCGATGGGGTTCTGGATTCCACAGCATAAACGGTCACAATTTCCACATTGACCCGAATTTATATCTGTTACATTTTGGTGCGGTTGATATGGAAATGCTGGTGGCCAAGGCCGCGGCGCGCGGTCCCGATTGGGTAAATCATTTAAAGCGTCGTGGCAACGGCACAATAAACGATGTCACAAATCGCCCCGCGCATGGCGAAAAATGGTTAAAAATTGCCCGTATTATGCAACGTATTTTCCGCCCAATTTACGCATGGGACAAACCCGGCATGCTGGGGATAAAACGCATTGTTAAAATTCCAGAACGGTTTCAAAAATCAGGGGTATAGACTATGACACCAGATATGAAAATAGACATTGTGTACCTGTGGGTTGACGACAGCGACAAAAAATGGCGTGCCCAAAAGGATAAATGGCTGGAAATCATCAAAGGCGAAAAACCTGTCAGCAATGACGCATCTACAAATGCGCGCTGGCGCGACAATGGCGAATTCTTGTATTCCCTGCGCAGCGTTGATAAATTTGCCCCATGGGTAAACCATATCTATATTATTACTGGGTTTAACCAAGTGCCACGTTGGCTAAACATCAAACATCCCAAAATCACAATTGTTCCACACGAACAAATCATGCCACATGATGCATTACCAACATTTAATTCCGTTGCGATTGAGATGTGCATACCAAACATACCGGGACTGTCCGAACACTTTTTATTAATGAATGACGACATGTTCTTTAACCGTCCCCTGACGCCCGACTTTTTTTATGATGCGCGCGGTCGTGCACGAATTTTATACAGCACCCACGCAAAACACGATAAAAACATTGGCACGTGGATGACCCAGGTTGATGAATATACGCAAACATTAATCCTTGCTGCGCAAAGCATCGATAAAATTTTTGGTAAATCATTGTATAAATATCGCCCTGCACACAGTATTGACCCATACATAAAATCCAGTTGGATTGAATGTCGCAATCATCCACTGTTAACTGGACACATTGACAAACAAATCCGCAACAAATTCCGCACAAACAACGAACTGCAACGTTGGCTGTTTAACTTGTACGATTTAATCAATGACCGGGCGGTATTTATCCATTCCCGTGCACGCAAACACACGCGTCATAAACTCAGCAATCTTATATACAACACAATCTTTTCACCGTGGATAAAAAATTCACCTGTTGTATGTACCGACACATCGCGCGCCCGTACTGCCCTGTTGCGTGCACCCGTATTTTGTATCAACGACGCACACGATTCAGATGAAACAATCCTGCGCGATAACGCAAAATTTATGGCTGAACGGTTCCCTGACAAATCACAATTTGAAAAATAAAAACCGCCAAACGGCGGTCTTTCTTTTATTCTACACTACACATTTTTATAAAATCACAAATCTGCATACGTAACTTTTTCGCCCATTTAAATGGTGGCCGGTCCAGCGCACCAATTCGTTCCAATTCACGAAAACATTCCTGGGCTGCGACTTTTTCATCTTCGCTTTCAATATATTTTATTTTCCGGAACGCCCAGTTTATAAAATACCATTGAAAATTTTCCGACCATTTTTTCATCTGATATGGTGTAGCCGATTCTTGATATTTCAAAAACGATGTTTTAATCCCTGTACACAAACTTTGCATAATGCGCAACTGTTTGGCACTTAATACAATCCCACCAAAATTCGGTATATAGAAATATAACGGCAGTGGCGCAATTGTCACACGCGGATTACGCAACATCACCTGACTCCACCATGGGAAATCTTCGAACAATATCCCTTTGATAAAGGGGATATCCGCTATCAATTCACGCCGGTACAAATTTTTCCACACCTGACAATGCTTTATCAGCCATTTTTTCTTTTTTCCCGGCGCATTGTGTGTACGTTCGGTCGCATATTCATACACATCATCTGTAACCAACGTTGGAATCCGCGCAACATCATAGCGTTTATGAATCCGACGTGGCACAACATTATCTGTATCCATTTTCAGCACATGTCGCACCATTAATTGCGGGCGATAAATTCTGTCATATGTAAACGACACAATATCAGACCCATCGCGTAAC
>JAEDOP010000081.1 GCA_016301865.1 Alphaproteobacteria bacterium | reverse complement strand
CGGCGTATTGCCAAACCAGTTGTCATTTGTAATATTCACAATTGCATGCACATGCCCCGCATTCCCACCTGGCAACAAAGAATCTGAAAAAATAATTTCATAACAAATCGCAGGTGCAAAAATAAAATCCCCAACCGCAAGCAGTTCTGGTCCACGTCCCGGCATCAAATCAACCGGCGCAGGCAAAAATCCAAATGGTCTGTACTCGCCAAACGGCACCAAGTGTGACTTGCTATAAATCTTGTTAATATCACCACCATCATTCACAACAACCATAGAATTAGACACCCCGTTCCCATCAAACGTATTTGTCCCTATAACAACGGGACGGGCAATCATTTTTACAAAATCAAATGTATCCCCCGGCATGACAACAAATGGATATGTGGTTTCTGGGAACACAACCATATCATATACCCCAGGCTGCGTTACCAAATTCATTAAATTATTCAAATTAATTTCCGCACGCGCCAACGCCTCGGCCCGACTATGCGTTGCCTTTTGTGATTGCACCTGTGCTGGCTGAACGATTCTAATAATTGGCCCAGACGCATCCGCCCCAACATCTGAATATCGCATATTTTGCGCACCAACAAACATTCCACATATGCCCAATAAAAGCATACCAACTAACACCGCCCAACATGCACGACATTTTGTATTTCGCAAAACTTCGACCAACGCCGCAATTACCCCCACAATAACGAACGTTAATCCCAACGCCCCCCACAACGCCATAGAATTTGCCAACATCGGCAATGGCATTGTTATATTTGCAACCGGATTCCACGGGAATCCTGTAAACATCCATTCACGCGCCCATAAAACCAACGCCCACACACACGCAAATAATATCGCGCGTCCCGCGCCCGTCATACGCATACGCGCAATCGCAACAAACGACCATGAAAATATCAGTGCACCTGCAATCGCCAATCCAACCACACCTGGAATTGTCCAAATTGCAAACCGCTGGGTTAATTCCGGCACAACATAAATCGAATGCAGAACCCACCAAAAATTTGCCACGGCATACACCGCCCCAAATGGCGACACACGCAATAACGAACGCCAAAAGCCACCTATATTTTCATTACGAACCGTCAACCAGTATGCGCCCATTATTCCAACAATCGTCCACCACCAATGGTAAAAAGGTGCGAACCCAAAACTGGCAACCCCACCAAACAGTGCGTACAGCGCATATTGCCAAAATCCATTTTCACGAATTTTTAATCGCCGAAAAAACGCAAGCACCCCACCCCCCGGGCAGCAACTGGCATCATTACACGAAACAGCGACATCATCCGCATATGGATTTTTTATCCCCATTTTTTTCAGCACTTTTATTTCCTTCATCTCCATCAGATTTGCTTCTTCATCTGTCATATGATCATACCCCAGCAAATGAAACATACCATGCACAACCATATGCGCCACATGATCATGAAACGATATTTTTGCCTCTTTTGCTTCGCGCATTACTGTATCAATAGAAATATAAATATCCCCCAGTAACACATCGTCCCCCAATTCAAACGACAGCACATTTGTCGCCCTGTCTACATTGCGATACGTTTTATTGATTTCATGAATTTCCGCATCATTGGTCAGTATAATCGACACCTCGGCATTTTTATATTTTGACCCAACCACCATATTGGCGATTTTTTCAAAGTCAATTTTATGATTGTCCCAACGTTTATCATGTACATCAATATATACTTTCATATTTATTCCACCTTTTATAACAGGAACTTATGCCATATTTCCTTTGAATTCTTGCCCATACAACAGCAAATCTTTCTTTGCATTTTTCTGGTGAATCTGTTTTATCCCAGAATGAAAGGCCACTTTTTTATTACCACCTTGCTTGATTTTTTCAGACACACGTGTAATATCTTTTTGCACACCACGATTACCATTAGCCAACGCTAATTTATAATTCGCCAATGCTTTTTGTAAATTCCCCAGTTGTTCGTATGCAAATCCCGCGTTATATTGCGCAGCACCATATTGTGATTTATCACCGATACGCTGTACAATTTCACGTGCCTGAACAATTGCTTCGTTATACATACCCAACTGATTATACGTTGCCGCCAAATCATTGCGCAGTAATGCATTATCCGGATATTTTGCAATCATATCCTGATATTTTTCAGCCGCCCCACGATAATCCCCGGCACGATACGCACCCACCGCATCGGCATATAATTCATCATATCCGATAACATATGTTTTAATCTCGACCTGCTCTGCTTCTTTTTTCAGTTTATCAGACTGCAACACATTATCCCAAACACTTGGCACACCAATTTCACATTTTCCCATTGCGCACTGTTGCGCAATATCGACCGGCAACCAATCCGACGCTGTTTTCCAGTGTGCCAACGATTCCCCACGCTTATTAACCGGATTTTCTAACCATTGATAAAAACGCGCCAACGTTTCATCATTTGCCACCCGTTCACCATTTTTTTCAATGAACCAGTTTTCACGTTTATCACCAATAATCTGATAAAACTCGTACATTCCGCCAACTGGAATTTTCAAGAAAACTTCAGGCCGAATATTTCCCTTCATTACCTGGGCCTCTAACCATCTGCGCCATTTTAGTCCATTACCACCTTTTAAAAAGTTACCCAAACTATTACCTATTTCATCCTTGGGCGCACCATTCAGCCACGCATCACCAACGGACGTCATATGTTCAACTGGATACTTTGCAAACACATCACGCACCATTTCATTGGTTATTGCATTACCATATTGTTCATGCAGTTTATCCAATTCTGCGAAACGCTCCTCGTATTTCCGATTTCTCTTTTTATTCACAATTGGCGATTCAATCAAATTAGTTCCCATATTATATGTTGCGGATGCCAAAGCCACCAACTCGCTGGCACTGTTAACATCCACACCATCAAATACGACATCATAGCAATACAACCGAAACAGTGTTTCGTTTTCCATAATATGCCAACACGCTAACTCATAGGCCGCCTGGGTGGAAATTGGCGGTGTATTTTTATTAACACGTGTTCCGTCTTTTAAAACAGTTGAACCAAATCCAATTGTCCATATTCCACGTCCATCCAGATACGGCGTATGCATACCATTTGCATCAACATTAACCCCTTCCTTGGCAATCAGGTCCGCAACCAAATACGGCAATGCCCCCCGCATTTTATCCAGGTATTCTGCATACGTTCCGCGTTTTGCACGTTCGGCCTCGCGTTCAATTTTTACACTCTCTACCAAATCAGAAATTTCAATTCCCGCCTTAATTCCACCTACAATTAACATAATCAGCATATAATAAATCACATGCGACGATAAATTCGGATGTCGCTTCATAAATTCCTGTAATTTTTTATTTTCGCCCTTTTTATTTTTTCCAACACGCATATTGCTCAGTTTTTTTTCACCCGCGCGCAACGCATGATTATCCAACGTAATATATTTGGTTGCCCAGAATAAAAATTGCGCCAACCCAGTCATGGTCATCCCTGCCCCTTTTGCAGCCTTGCCATACCATTTATCGGATTGCATACGCTTGATTTCCTGGGTTGCGCGCCCAAACGCCCTGTGTGGAAAATTAACAATATTACGGAATTTTTCTGACATTTTATTTTTTCCCCAGTCCTGTTTTCTTGGCTATCTTTGACCGCTTGCACGCATAGGCCGGCGCAACAAACGGATAATCATCCGGCAACCCCCACTTTTCACGATACTGCTGTGGGGTTAAATCAAAACGTCGCTTGATATACCGACGCAGCATCACATGCCACGTC
>JAEDOP010000080.1 GCA_016301865.1 Alphaproteobacteria bacterium | reverse complement strand
CTCAGTTGGTAGAGCAACTGACTCTTAATCAGTGGGTCCAGGGTTCGAGTCCCTGCGCGTCCACCAGAAATAAACGGCCATTTGTATGGCCGTTTTTTTGTGTTGGACCAAGCGGACGAGAACCCGTGAAAGGGTTCGGAACGCCAGTTGGCAAGAACAAGCGAATGCGCTGTTCGCGCCATACGTAGTGAAAGGGGCCCATGGAGTGAAAACGAACATGGGAATATACAGTCCCAAGCAGAGTCCACCAGAAATAAACGGCCATTTTACGGCCGTTTTTTGTTTGATTTTATGGACATTGTATCCCAGGGATTCATACCTATGTAAATATTTATATTGCCTTGATAGAATATGGGTGTTGACATGAAACTTTGAATCACAAAAACACAAAAAGGAGAGAAAATGAAAAAGTTAGCAATTTCAACACTGGCTGTGCTGATTGCATGTCCTGCGTTCGCGATGAATAATCCGAACCAAGGCAGTAGCTGGCAGATGTGGGGGATGGACCCTTATATCGGTTTGCGTGGCGGTATGAGCTATACAAACTTGAACTATAAATATGATGGCAACAAGGAATCTATGACCGATTATATTTTCCAGGGTCGTGCCGCATTAGGTTTAGAAGTTTGTGATACCGTACGTTCGGAAATCGAATGGTCGTATTTTGGCAGAATGTCTGATAGCGAGAATTTTGGCGCAGGTGTTGGTAGTATTGATGTAGAAACCAAAATGCAGACGTTGTTGTGGAACAACTATTGGGAATTTGGTTCGTATAAAATCGTTCGCCCGTTCGTTGGGTTGGGCGTTGGTATGGCGTTTACAGATGTTAAACGTGATGGCGACCTGGTCCCACGTCACAGCGAAAGCAAAACACGCTTTTCAGGTATGGGTACGCTGGGCGTAACATTTGATATGGAACGTTTTGCGGTTGATATCGCGGCACGTTATACATATGTTGATATCCAGTCAGGGTTGCATAACTTTGGTGGCGATATCGGTATCAGATTTATGTTCTAAAAAATCCCCCAACTGGGGGATTTTTTGTTTGACCCAAAAAATAAAAAAACTTATAATGTCCCAGAATTTTTAGGAAAATAAATTAACAACGCGCAGTGTATGCAACACATAAGTCCAGTTGCAGGCACTGTTTTTTTATGGGGAAAACAAGATGGCAAATATTTATCCACAGAATTTCAAAGAAGCAATAATTTCTGCAATTCCAAACTGTACAATGATGGTGTTGGGGATGATGACAATGAATTTATGGATTTATGGTCATTTGTCGTGGGCAAATTTTTTCGGTGCGCTGGGGCCAATTTTTATAACGGCATTTTCGCTGGATTTCTTTTTTGTTGGGCCATTGGTGATGCGATTTGTAAATAAATTTAATATTCAAAAATATATGCCACTATTTCGTGTGGGGCTGATGGCGATGATTTTAACGGGGTTGGCACCGGTGATAGAAACGGGGTATGCACCGGGCGCGTCGCAGTATTTAATGGCGTTGCCGCGTAATTATATTGTGGCCTTAATTTTACAGGTTTTTGTTGCGTATCGATTTGGGTGTTGGACTTTGGCTAAATGCAGATTGCGCAAAGCGTCGGTTAATGTTGCAAAGTAATAAAAATCCCCGAAGTGGGGATTTTTATTATATCAATTTTGCCAGGGCTAGTTTGTTCAAGAATCCTTCTTCGATTGCGCTGAGTAATGAATTTAGCCCTTCGTTCGTTTCGCCGTCGGTCTGTAATTCTTCCAGGTGTGATATTATAATCATGCACATTTTGACCAAGTCGCGATTGATGAATTTGGAATTTAGGATGTCGGGCTTGAATACTTTTTTATTATCGTCAGCCATAAAATAATTTTCTGCAATCGAATCGACCCAGGTGTCGATGTCGCTGGTTAAACGATCAAACAACAGGTGCTTTGAATAACTGTCTGTTGACCAGTGATTGATTTTGCATGCGTATTTGAACGCGATTAAATATTGCATAAGTGTGTACATGGTTTTTCCCCCCTTTGGTAAAATGACAATATCAGATAAATTTTATAATTGATATAGGATTGGTTTCAAAACGCGCTGTACGCATGAAATCTGGGAATTCCTAGGGAATCAAACCTGGGGTAAATGGTGTTTTTTTATAGTAGACTGGTAATGTGTAAATACACGGAACAAAAGGAGAAAATAATATGAAAAACATTATGAAAAAAATGGGGGTGTTTGCATCTGTGTTGGGTGCGACAGTTTTATTAAGTGGGTGTATGATGGAATGTCCAAATAAAAAGATGCGCCATCATAAACCTGTGCAGCGCGTTCAGCCAGTCGCCGTTGTAGCAGAAACAGATGAAATCGTCGTTTATCAAACGTATGAAAATGCAGATGTAAATCACGTTTATGCAAAAATGTACACACACAGCAGTAATGGTGGTGAATCAAAAATGGGACATATCAAGTTCAAGGATACTGATAATGGTCTGAAAATGATGGTTGATTTGAAGGATTTGCGCCCAGGTGTTCAGTACAATGTTAAACTGTACCAGTGCAATTCATGCTATAACGATGCGAAATGCTGTAATAATTCTAAATTGATGAATGTTCAGTTGCCAATGTTGCAGGCGGGATTAAGTCGTCATCTGAATCAGACATATATGATTCAGGGATTAAGTGCCGCACAATTGGATGGTGCTAATATCTATCTGGAACGTGATGGTGGATACAAGGCCGGATGGGGCAAATTAGAAAAATAATTGGCATTTTTGAAACTGGCATTGCACCCCGTGAAAACGGGGTGTGTTTATATTTTTGCTTTGGGAATATGTTCTTGTTTGCTATGCTGGGAAACAGGTTAGAAAATGAAATTTTATGCTTTGGCTTTTGCTTTCCTTGTTATGTCCCATGGTGCGGTGTGTGCCGATTCGTTCATGGGGGATGTGACGGCTGATTTTATTAATTTGAACGCAGATACTGTCATTGGTGAAAATGTCAGATTTGAACCAGATGTTGTTAATGTTAACAGAACAATTGATTTGATAAATAATGGTTTGGTTAATACTGATTTTGTAGTTTGCGAACGGTGTGAATTTCGCATTCTGAATCATGGGGATTTTTCGGCAAATTTTAATTTGGGTATGGATGCAACCCTTATTCAGGTTGTATCGGGTGTGGATGATTTTAATCCAATCGTAAGTAATGTGAAATATACTTTGATGATTGATGGTGCGGATAACATTTATTTAAATGCCGGGGTAAATGCAGGTGCGCTGAATAAATTAGTTATACAGAATTCGATTGTTGATATTAATAATTTTGATTTTAGAAATTTGGACGAATTAGATCTGTTTGGTGATATTGTTTTTGTCGTGGATGATTTGTCAGATATGTATGACATGCCAATTGTTAATAATGTATCGGTAAACGGTCGGATTTATTTTCAAAGTGATGTGAATAATCCTTTGTTCGCGGATGTGGGATATGTTGATGATGGACGGTTGTTTGTAAAACGTGTGCGTGAAACAGATTATGTAAAGGTTTTAAACAGTAAAGCAGGGCTGTTTTTGAATAATCTGCGGGCAAAGAATCCGGATGATGGTTTGTTGAAATACATGGATAGTGCAACGCATATTGATGCGTTGCGTGATGCGATGATGCGTTCGGTGCGATTTAACCCAAGTGTTCTGGGGAACATTATTGAAATCATTAATTCGTTTGATAAATTTTTGTTTAAAACAGATGCCGGGATTTATGTGGATGGAAATCTGGTGTGGTCTGATAATTTTTATTCGTATGGTGTAAACCTGGGTGGGGTGGACAGGATTGGTGATGTGGATGTTGCGATAAATATGCGTGTTTGAAATATTGATTATGAAACAGTATTGGATAAATTTACAGGTGTGTATTATGGGTTAAATTTAAATGCAAAATATTTGATGAAAAAT
>JAEDOP010000079.1 GCA_016301865.1 Alphaproteobacteria bacterium | reverse complement strand
ATGATGGCACCCAGGTCGCGGTTGTTTCCCAGAATATGGACAGTGGTCTGAAACTAAAATTCTTATGCGATGACGTATTTAAAACATTGGAACGTGTTGGTAAAATTCCGCTGCCCCCGTATATGAAGCGCGATGCGGAAATTGCCGACCGTGAACGTTATCAGACCGTATATGCCCAGCCACTGGGGTCAATGGCTGCGCCGACGGCGGGTCTGCACTTTACGCCTGAATTGTTGGACGAAATCCGTGCGCGCGGTGCAAAAATTGTAAATATTACATTGCATGTTGGCGCAGGCACCTGGATGCCGGTCAAGGTCGAAGATATATCCCAACACAAGATGCACAGCGAATGGGGGCGCATCACAGAATCCCAGGCTGAAATTATCAACAATGCCACACGTGTTATTGCGGTTGGAACGACGTCGTTGCGATTACTGGAAAGTGCGGCAAAGTACAACAGTGCGCCCGCTAAATACCGCCGTGTTGCGCCGTTTTGTCGAAATACACGAATATTTATCACGCCGGGTTACCAGTTTCGTGCGGTGGATGTATTGCTGACGAATTTTCATTTGCCAAAATCAACATTGTTTATGTTGGTGTCTGCATTTGCGGGATTGTCAGAAATGAAACATGCGTATTCGCACGCCGTCGCGGAAAAATATCGTTTTTTCAGTTACGGCGATTGTTGTTTGTTGTTTAGAAAAGATGTCTCACATGAAATATAATCCAACATTGCATAAATTATCAAATGGTGTCGCGGTCATCTTGGACCCAATGGATGTTGAAACTGCCTCTGTTGCGGTCAGTTTTAAAACTGGCAGTTGGGACGAAAAACCAAATGAATATGGTATTACCCATTTTTGTGAACATATGTTGTGCAAAGGGACAAAACGTTTCCCAACAGTAACCGCGATAAAGGATTATATGGAAGAAAATGCAGGCGTGTCTAATGCGTTTACTTCGTTAACGGAACTGCGACTGCATGGTCGTATCATTGGGGAAAATTTAGACAAGTTAATAGATGTTTTGTCTGATCAATTACAAAATTCGCTGTTTCCGCCCGAATGTATTGAACTGGAACGTCTGGTTATCTTGGATGAATTGCGACGCAGTCAAGATAATAGACCTGGCCCCGCTTTTGTATGGCAAACGCTTTTTAATCAGTCTGTTTCAAACAGAACATTGGGACCTGCTGACAATATCAAATCATTTTCACGCGAACAGATGCTGGATTGGCTAGGGCAACGATTGTCGGCTAAAAACTGCACGATTGCGATTTCTGGTAAAATTTCTGACCCCAGTTCTGTATTAGACTTATTGGAACAAAAGTTTAATTTTTTACCAACACACGATGTATCACATCTTGCAGAACCAACATACCATCCTGTAAACGCACATGACTCATCCAGAAAAACGCGCAATGTTAATTTGTTTATCGCAATACCAAAACGTTTCAAAATGGATGATAGTATGTTTTTTGAAAGAACATGTGAACGTCGCTTTAAACTTTATTTAGAAAAAGAATTATACGAAGAAGTACGACAAAAGCATGGATTAGTATATGATATTTCCGTTGCTGCGGTCGGTCATAACAATGGTGTGCACTGTATTGAAACGCAATGTTCAGCAGAAAATATCGCCCAAGTTACAGCGTTGATTGCGCAAACATGTAATCGGGTATATAACTCTGGCGACCCCAGTGATGAATGGCTGCGGCGATATTCAAACGGTTGTAGGCTGGGCGATGCCGAGTGGCTAGATGCCCCCCGCAAGCGCTTAGATACATTAATAGAACATTACGCCAGAAACAACAAACTGTACGACCTTTCCAATACTATAAAGGTGGCAGATAGCATTACGTCCAAAGATGTCCAGAAGTGTTCACGCGGTTTCTTTGATGGGCCGATTTCAATCGTAACGGCGGGCCCAGATTATAAAGCAAACCTGGCACAGATATGGAAACAAAACTTTCCAGGATCTAATATTACACAGTTTTCAGATATAACAAGCAGTATCACTAACGCAGGACGGGGGAGGTAAACTAATGGCAGCATGGTTACGAGTATTGGCAAATCCACGGGTGCTAAAACGTTTTCTGGGAACGCGGGCCGGGAAAAAAGCAACCCTTAAATATGGCAGTATGCTGTTAAAATCACGCATGGCACAAAATGCAATTGGTAAATTTATCAATCGCAACGGCAGCGCGCTGAAAGATGATAAATCATTTAAACAACAACAACAAGAATACGCTGCGTTACAAAAACGTGTTGCCAGGCTAGAAGCACAACTGGACCGCGCGCGCGACAATAATGACAAACTGTCTGAACTGACATTCACGTTGGGGCGCAATGTTGTTGAAATGCAACGCCTGTTGACCCAGATGCAGGCCCAGTACCAGGCACATACCAAACAAATGCAAATTGCAATGGCGAACGCGCGTACACGATAGGAATTTTACAATGGCATTAAAATTTAATTTGATTGCAACCGATGGAAACGCCCGCCGTGGTGCGGTTGAAACGGCACACGGTACTTTCCAAACACCCGCTTTTATGGCGGTGGGAACTGCCGCCACGGTCAAGGCCCTGACCATGGACCAGGTTGCCGCCACCGGCACCCAGGTTATCTTGGGCAATACATATCACCTGATGATGCGCCCGGGGGGTGATTTGGTGGAACAGATGGGTGGCCTGCACAAATTCGGTGGCTGGCACGGCCCAATTTTAACCGACAGTGGTGGTTTCCAGGTAATGAGTCTTTCGACCCTGACCAAAATGAGCGAAGAAGGCGTCCAATTCACATCACACTTTGATGGCGGAAAAAAACATTTTTTGCGCCCCGAAGATTCTGTTCATATCCAGCACCAGTTGGATTCGAATATTACAATGGTATTGGATGAATGTTTGAAATTGCCCGCCCCGCGCGAACGCGTTGAAAAAAATGTTGATATGGTTACCCGCTGGGCGCGCCGCAGCAAAGACGCATTTATCGACCGGCCAGGTTATGGCATATTTGGTATTGTCCAGGGTGCAGACTTCCCAGACCTGCGTGAAAAATCCGCACGCGCCCTGACTGAAATTGGTTTCGATGGTTATGCGGTTGGTGGTCTGGCGGTGGGTGAACCACAAAGTGTTATGTTCGATATGATTGCGACCACAACGCCATTGTTGCCGGCGGATAAACCGCGCTATTTAATGGGTGTTGGTACGCCACTGGATATTTTGGGCGCGGTTGAACGTGGCATTGATATGTTTGATTGCGTTATGCCGACGCGCGCCGGCCGCACCGCCCAGGCATTTACACGTTTTGGTACAATGAATATGCGCAACGCACGCTTTCGCGATGACCCGCGTCCATTGGACTACAAATGTGGATGTCCGGCATGTAAACTGTCGCGCGCATATATTCATCACTTGATTAAGTGTAATGAAATCTTGGGGGCGACATTGCTGACCCAGCACAACCTGTGGTTTTACCAGGATTTAATGCGCAACATCCGTGAATCAATAGAGCAGGGCTGCTTTGCCGAATTTAAATCAGAATTTATTAAAAATTATACAGGTAACACAGAAAAGTAATTGCAATATCGTGTTGTAATCGTCTAAACTCTTTTGCGTATTGCAAAGGAGTTTTTTTATGGCCAGACAGAAAAAACAAATCGAAGTTATTGACATGGGCGCTGCAAAAACCGTCGCGAAAAAGAAATCGCTGGTTCGTGGCGTAAAAACGTTCATAACTATATTTACGATAATTTGGTTTGCGCTGTTGATATGGTTTCCATTGCATGTAAAAAACACATATTCTGGGCCGATAAAAAAATCCATCGTTGTGTCAATGTTCTATGACCTGCAGCGTGGCATTGTCAAACAATACGAAGCGTTGCTGGATGGGGTTGCCGATGCAGTCAATCTGGAAAAGCCTATTGCCCTCGCATTGGACAAGGTAAAACTGGCCGAAAACGCAGTGGACAAGGTGACCAACA
>JAEDOP010000078.1 GCA_016301865.1 Alphaproteobacteria bacterium | reverse complement strand
GGCATCGTGGTCTGCCTGTGTTGTACCACTGATTGTATAACTGCTTGGACAGCTTGTAGCCGCTGCAGATGTTTGCCCATACTTTACCGTATGTGCCAGCATATACACATTACCTGATGTAATTGCACTACATGCCTCGTTCGCAGTTGCTACACGCGAACCCGCCGCACATGATGTTGTACAGTTCGCCTGACCGGCTGCACCGTTACCTGTTTGATAGTTGGCCGGACACGTGCTGATAGTTGACGTAGAACCCGCAGATACAGTATGCGACGCTGTATACTTACCCTTATACGTGCTGTTCTGGATGGTAGAGCAGGTTTCATCAGCAGTTAATACAGCATAACCCGCATTACAGGATATCTTACAGTCATCTTTGGCATCGTGGTCTGCCTGTGTTGTACCACTGATTGTATAACTGCTTGGACAGCTTTTAGGTTCTTCAGATATTTGCCCATACTTTACCATATGTGCTGGCATATACACATTACCCGATGTAATTGCAGTACATGCCGCATTCGCCGTTGCTACACGTGTACCTGCCGCACATGATGCCAAACAGTTAGACTGTGCAGTTGTACCCTCGCCCGCCTGATATCCAGCAGGACAGCCATTAGGACAGTCTGTTGCTGCACCAGCCGAACCATAACACCCAGTTGACACCTTGCCACATTTATAATCACTTAAACAACCATTGCCCGCCGCGGTTGGTGTTGCGCTTGTCCCACCGCCTGAGGAATAATAGCCCGCCGAAACGGCACCAGAACCATTGGCCGATGTCGCGCCCGTCATGCCCCAATACCCTGCGGCAATATCACCTGAACACGCTTCGGTCCTTAATCCAGTTGTTGAACCATACCGCCCCGCAGAACACGCGACTTTATTCGCCGTACCACCGGTACAATAATATCCCTTGGGACAAATGGTACATAAATTACCAACCGCAGGTGTGCCGTTATATGTACCACTGCTGTTGGTCATATAATACCCGGCACTACACGACGTATATTTCTTATACGTCGGGCATGAATACCCCGCGGCAAACACATTTGTTGTGAAAAACAATACGGATAAAAACGCGCAAAAACGCAGAAATCTAGACATTCTTCCCACTTTCTTTTTCTCTTTACTCCGTCATCATAGAAAAAACATAGTGGGTAGCACAAGTAAAAAATACCCAAACATATATTTTTTTTAATTTGACCACGATTCGATACACAAATCTGAATACAAATAAGATGTTGGCGGGGGTGACACCAAGCGGGAATGACGATTGCTTTAATTGCTCTTTGATATTTGCTCATTGCTCTTTGAAAAAAAATCCCCCAAACGGGGGATTTTTACCACGATGTATATCCAGGCGCGCATGTGCGTTCACATTTCTTGCGTGACGCATCCCAGCGTCTTGAACCGGTTTCGTCCGAATATGTATCACAAATCAGACGACATTCGTTATTTTCCAGTGTATACAATTCACCCTGATACATACATGCCGCAATTTCACAGCCCTGGACATAACTGCTGGCGGCCAAATCGCCATTTGCACTGTACATGTTGTTGCAACGGCCACATTGTTTCCACAGTTCGTTCGTCTGTCCTGGTTCGTTTGTATATCCTGGTTCACACTTGGTTGCAATACATTCGCCCCATGTGTTGGTCTTGTGATTCCATTCACGCACACCAACCCCGTGTTCCAGTTCACATACCTGTTCATCAACTTGACACGCATTCGCCCCCAGGTGATAACCATCTGCGCATTCGGTTATTATGCACGCGCCAAACGCATTGCGTGTTGCATCCCAAGTTTGTGTCGCAGATATCGCATTTGGCGCACTGCATTCAACAACGTTGCTTTCACATTGCTGGCCATTTGGATGATATCCGCTTGCACAGGATTCTACGATACAGTTCCCATTCGGTTTGTATGAAATCGCATGTTCGCGTGCGCATGGCTTGCAGATGCCATTGTCCATTTCAAAGTTATAATTGCACGACGATTCGATACATGCGTCATCTACAATCTCGCATGGATTACCGCTCAGCGATTTGCCTGCGAATTCGCAATCCGCTGGATAGTACGCCCGATCCGCCACCGGCACGGCCGTTCCATTAACAACCGCATACGGTTCACAAACCTTGTAACAGTCGTTAATGCTGTCAGAATTCAATTCTGATTCTGTATATTCGCCCCCCGTCAGCGTTTCACAAGACTTTGGTGCGTCATCCCCTGATGCCGGATTGCATATCATGCCCGCTGGACATTCTACGCATACGCCATTGCTTAATGTATACCCCGCCACACAGACTGTAATTTCACAGGTGTCCGGGACATTCGTACCATAGTAATCGCGTCCACCCATTTGATACGCGTTTGTGCCCAGTGCACATTCCGCATAGCAATACGCAACATCTGTTGTGCCGGCATCCGCCTTGGCGTGTGTGCCATTGGTTGCAACGGCGCACGAACGCTGACCTTCTTCGGTGGTACATACATTATCCACTGGACAGTTTATACACATCCCCTCTACCAACGAGAATCCTGTATCACATCCAGTGATTGCGCACATCATATCACATTCTGCCACCTGGCCATTTGCGCGACACACATTATAACCAGCCGTATCTGATACCACTGCGCTGTCATAGAAACGTGTTTGTTCACCCGTTCCATTCGTGATATCACACGCCTGTTTTTCCAGATAGCATGCCGTAGCATCAACACTCTTTGTGCCTTGGGTCAATCCGCCGTCTGGACATGTCCCCAGGCCTGTTGGATGGCCACTGTTGTTTGCGTCGGCCACTGGGCCAAAGTTGTTATATCCAACTTCTTTACATACAGTGTCGCCATTTTTCCACCAATACCCTGGATTACATTCTGTCATGGTAATCTGACCGCACGACACATATCCGTCGGACCTTTCTTCGCCAAACATCATGCCATCTGCCGCCTGGTCATACAGACATCCATGTACACCCGTTCCATATACCGCCGGTCCTGTGTATTCAATACCCGGATATACCTTTGTCTTTTGACATACACCATGCGGCGTGGCCGCATCATTGACTGTCGTTGTCCCGCCCGCTGGACAATCGTACAGGGCTTTATCTGATTCTGGACTGTAATGTCCAACGCCCACCAACACACAATCAGTGTCTGTCTGTGACTCGTCATACCAATAACCACCTGCACACCATGTGATTTCAATGGTATCTGCCTGACATTTTTGGTCGTATATTACCGACGCGCCATCTGAACGCGCACTGCACACATGCGTACCCTTAGCGTTATTAGTGTCAGACACATATGTTTCAACGCGTTTTTGACAGTCTGTCAACGAATCAGACATCGTCGCGCCATTGGTATTACCACCGTCTGGACATGCGTGCTTTTCCAATTCGGCTTCTTCACTCCAATTGTCCGCACCAACCGCTACACAGTCGATTGCACTCTGGGCTTCATCGTACCAATGTCCGCCCGCACACCATGTAATATTCACCGTATCTTCATGACAGTTTGTATACCCAATGGTTTCAAAATTACATGTCCATGTACCTGTCGCGCGTGGATATGTTTTATCGGCATCAATATATGTGGTGTACGCCATACCTTCTTTATAGCAAACCCCAACATTTGTTGCACTTGTGCCACCTGTGGACAAACCGTTTAATTCGCATTGATTCAGGCCAGCAACTTCGCCATTTTCGGTTGTGCCAAATTTGCCACCCGGACACCAGTGGTTGGTCAAACACACCTTGCACTCGCTGCCATTACCTGAATAGTAATAACCCGGTTCGCAATATGTGCTGCCCAATGTCCACCATGCTGTGGCGGTTGCGTCCTTGGTCGTCGCCGTCAGTGCATTGCTCGACCCCGACAGCGTACCATTTGCATCGATAATCGGTTGATCATTCAATTTGTACCCTGCAAACATGTACGACGTACCTCTGCCTGGCAGATTTGTCCCAATCGAAGTAATAGCCTCGGTCGCTGCTGCATCACTGAACCAACCTGTCGCATAT
>JAEDOP010000077.1 GCA_016301865.1 Alphaproteobacteria bacterium | reverse complement strand
TGTTTTTCGGTTGTTTCAATTCTTTCACACCCAACAAATACAGAATCATATTCTTTATAACCTGAACCACATGCCATCAATGCCATAACAGGCAAAATAAATGATAATTTTTTCATATTTTCTCCTTTCTATTACACCAATAATGTATCAAGAAACATAAAAAGAAACAATAAAAAACCGCCACACGGGCGGTTTGAATTCTGGTAGCAGCGGAGGGATTCGGACCCCCGACCAAAGGATTATGATTCCTCTGCTCTACCACTGAGCTACGCTGCCAATGCCCCGCATTATAACAACATTTTTTTCAAAAGCAAGAAAAACAAACGCGCCGATTTTATTCGTATTTACAATCATTATATTTTTTAACAAAATAGGTTTGAACCCAACCCTAATTTATGGTACTATATGCCCCATGAAAAAAATCTTATGTACCTTACTAGTAATATCTGCTGTAACGACCGCCAACGCAGATACAAACCCGTTTTTCAACGGATATGATAACCAAGTTACCGTCAATTTTGGTTGGGGGGTTGATGACGGATTTTTAATTCCTGCCCCTGTCAAATGGGTGCCATTTATTATGTTGCATGCCCAGTATTCCCAACCAACGGAATTTTTCCGCCTGCCGGCGCGCAAATCAATTAATTTAATCCAAACCCTGGGGTCGGGCACATCGCGCGGATGGCATTGGGACAAATATACGATTCCAATCGCATCCTTATCCCAAGATGTAATTTTGGCACACGGCAAAAACTGGTATTTTTATTCCGGCCTGGCTGTCGGCATGCAGTTACAACAAAACGAACGCATTGGGTCAAAACTGCTGTTTGGTTTTAAATTGGGCACTGGCTTTAAACTGTCTGAATGTACAAATCTGGAATTGTTTGCCCAGCATTATTCCAACGGCAACACCGCACCTGAAAACAATTCATACGCATTTTTCGGTGCTGGCCTGACATATAATTTCTAAGGGGGCGCATGGCGCAAATTTACATAACGAAATCTTCGCCCAGGTAAACTTTTTTTACCATTTCGTCCTGAACGATTTCAGACGTTGTACCATGCTTTAATATTTTCCCATCATGCAGCACATAACTGCGGTCTGTAATCCCCAGTGTTTCACGCACATTGTGGTCGGTAATAATCACCCCCAGTCCACGATTTTTCAATTGCGACACCAGGCTGCGAATTTCATTCACCGCAATTGGGTCAATACCCGCAAACGGTTCATCTAACAAGATAAATTTAGGATCATTTGCCAGTGCACGCGCAATTTCGACACGCCGTCTTTCACCACCCGACAGTGCCGTCGCCGGACTGCGCCGCAGTGACGTTATTGAAAATTCATCCAACAGTGAATCCAGTTTTTTCATACGTTTTTTTCTGTCTGGTTCGACAACTTCCAGAATTGCCATAATATTCTGTTCCACCGTCAGGCCACGAAACACACTGTTTTCCTGGGGCAGATATCCGATATGCAACCGCGCCCGCTGATAAAATGGCAAATGCGTTATATCCTGGGAATTCAGGAAAATCTGTCCACCGGTCGCCGCCAATTGTCCAGTTATACAATAAAATGCTGTGGTTTTACCTGCGCCATTTGGCCCTAACAGTCCAACCGACTCGCCCTGGCGGGCAATCAGTGACACATCTTTGATAACCATACGTTTACCGTACGATTTTGACAAATGTTCAACACGCAATACTGATTGTTTCATAGCCTTATCACCAATTCATCTGTACGCAGTTTGTCCCCATTACTGGAATCCACCCGCACATTTCCACTAAGTGTTATTGTTTTTTTTCGTCTGTTATATTGTCCACGATTTGCGGTAATATTGTCCGTTACCTTGACTTCATTTGTTGTTCGCCGCAAAGTCCCCGACACAGTATCCATAAATATCACATCTGGGTTATCATATTCCTGATATCCTGTTTTAGCACGCAATTTGAATGGTTCACCATTTTTATCCGTCCCCACAAACGACGCACCGGACATTTTAAACTGATTACTGACAATATCCGTCATATTTATCGCCGATATTGGCGTCCACAAAATCTGTTTTGTAAACAGTGCCCCCGCAACCAACGCCGCCACCATTACCAGTCCCCATCCCGTAAAAAAGAACTGCCACAGACGTTTCAACCGTCTGTGTTTTGTAAATATAATAAAATTGCGTTTATCTTTGTGCACACTCTCAGTTTAGTCTCTAAATAACGAAAATGCAATTTTTATATTTGTTGGGACTGTTTTTTGTGTTATAATTAGACCTAAGAGAGATGAGGAAAATTTTACTGCTTTTTATCGGCACATTGTTCATGGCGCAAAATACCGCCATGGCGATTACTATTACCAAGGCTAAACCCGTCGCCACCAAACAAGCATCCCTTACCGATAACACGGGCAGTTTGGTTGGCACTGTCGTCGGCCTGGTCAGCAGTGTAAAACAATTAACACAACAGCAAAAGGCCCTGACCGAAGAATGCATCCCCAGCACAACTGAAATAAACTTTGTTAACACCACAATCAAGGAATGGGCAAAAACCGGTGCCAAAACCGCGGACGAGGTTCAAACCGCCCTTGGTATGAAGCGTTGCACCACCCCAACCGGTGGATACCAGGCAAACGTCCGCCTTGCCGCCGGCACTGATGAACAGGATATGTTGTGCTATGACTGGTTCGGCGGCAGTGGTAACGAAGACATGGTTTGGGAAAAATTTCCCATGGCGGTCAGCACCTATTACTGTACCGACGGTTCTTTGACAACATGTTCAGACAAGTATAAACAATATGTATCGAACATCTATGATGTATTTAATCTGATTGACTTTGACACATCTGACTATACCCAACAAGAAGCCAAGATGGCCGGCACCCTGATATCCAAGATTGAAAATTGTTCATACGCCAAATTAAACGCCAAGAAAAAGGCCCTGTGGGGTGATTTCCTGATTAATACCGTTGGCAACCTGGGTCAAAAGACCAACACTGGCACAATTATGCAAACGGTCAGCAGCACCGCCAACAGCGGTGGCATGGGCGCACTGCAATCATTGGGCAGTATTGCAACCCAATTCATGCAATAACCCCCGCATAAAAACGGGGGATTTTTTTACCATTCTATCGGTGTTTTTCCACAACTTTCCAGATATTGATTTGCGCGACTAAAATGTCTATTTCCAAAAAATCCACGATACGCCGACAGCGGTGACGGATGCGCACTTTTCAGTACCAAGTTTTTTTCCGGATTTACAAACGCTGCTTTTTTCTGGGCGTACCCACCCCACAGCATATAAACAATATTATCGCGCGCACTAACCACACGAATAACCGCGTCTGTAAATTCTTCCCAACCGTGTCCTGCGTGCGATGCCGCTGCATGTGCCTGAACGGTTAATGTTGCATTTAGCAACAACACACCCTGGTTTGCCCAATGTGTCAAATCACCATTTGTAACCGATTTTCGCCCCAGGTCAGATTCAATCTCTTTATAAATATTTTGCAGTGACGGCGGAATTGGCGTCGGTGGCAACACCGAAAAACAAAGTCCATGCGCCTGGCCTGGTTCATGATATGGATCTTGCCCGATAATTACAACTTTAACCTTATCCAACGGACATAAATTAAATGCATTAAAAATATTTTGTGGCGCGGGATACACGGTTTTCCCAGACAAATATTCCCCACGCACAAAGTCTGTTAATTTGATAAAATAATCCTTATCAAATTCCGCGACCAATGCATCCTTCCAAGATTGTTCAATTTTCACATTCATAACTTTATCAACCCTTGTTGAAGCGATTTCCATAACACAACATCTATATATCCACGTGGCAATCCCGTTTCACGAACCAAATGCGCAAACATATCATCGCACGCATTTTTTATTTCATCGCACAAATCCCCATTGTTTATTTTTGATTCTAAAATTGCTCTTTGCGCGTTGCGCTTTGCACATTGTGTGGCATATGCGACACCAAGTCGCTGAATCCAGATGTCATACTTTACAATATCTTCGCCCAGATTTCGCGCCAAATGATTGGCCGTAATTTTCCCAATATGTGGTAATTTTTGTAGATACTTTAATTTATCGCCCAGCGTCCCCAACACATAATAACCATCACGCAATTTATTCCGATTTTCCCAGATTTTACAAATCGCATTTATTTTATTTTTGTTATTAAAAATTTGTATCAATTCATCAAAGTCTGCGCCCGATACACGCACCTGATTCATAATTTTTTCATGAATTTTTTTTGCGGTTTTTTGTGAAAATCCACCCGCCAGAATT
>JAEDOP010000076.1 GCA_016301865.1 Alphaproteobacteria bacterium | reverse complement strand
GACGCGTCAGAATTGGCCGAAATTGGGTTGGAACACGCAATGCAAAATGATATAACGCTGATTGAATGGCCGCAAATCGCGTGCGATATGTTGCCGAAAAAT
The DNA here is from genome assembly GCA_016301865.1 of Alphaproteobacteria bacterium. GTDB lineage: Bacteria > Pseudomonadota > Alphaproteobacteria > Rs-D84 > Rs-D84 > Enterousia. The sequence goes on along the minus strand of JAEDOP010000076.1, from coordinate 4,249 downwards.
ACAATTAATTTGTATATCACACAATATGGTGATGGACGAAAGATAGAAGTTAAATAACCGGCATTGCCGGTTTTTTATTTTCCGTGTTTGAAAGGGGGCAGATTTTATGATATAATCAGCCATATGAAGCGTTCAATCTGGTTTTGGTTGTGTTTTGTTGTTTCCGTGGTTCTGGCGGTTTATTTTGCGTCCCGAATAATTATGGTTGGAATGGGGCATGGCGATATTTCGCGGGTGCGCAATATTTCAATAACTGCGGATAAAGATAACAAAGATTTATCGGCAATTGCAAATGCGGTGGCGGTGGCGCCAGGAACGCGTTCTTATTCGGTGAATTTGGACAATATGAATGCACGTGTGGCGGCCGTACCAGGGGTTAAGAAATCCGCAGTACGCAGATTGCCGAATGGTAATCTGGTTGTCCAGGTGTCTATGTATACGGCGGTGGCGTTGTGGACAGATGGGGAACATTTTTATCCGCTGTCGGTTGATGGGACAATTGTAAATAAACCAACCGATGTGCGTGATGCAGGACATGTGGTTTTCCGTGGGGTTGTACCGGGTGATATTGACGCGATTACCAAGGCAGCACATAATCTGGTTGGGGATTTGGATTATTTAGAATGGATTGAAAACAGACGCTGGAATTTGCATACGATGGGGGGGATAACCATTATGTTACCAGAACAAAATCCAGTCGATGCAATTGGACAGTTGGTGTCACTGAATAATAAACATAACATTTTAAGTCGTAAAATCAATGTGATAGATATGCGCGATAGTGCGCGAATCTTGGTAAAGTAAAGATATGAATTTGTTTGATTCGTCTTTTTTGTGTCTGGATGTTGGCACGTATGGTGTACGTGGTATCGCACATCGTGTGCGCAGCGCACGAATTGACAAGTCGGCGTTCTTTGCAATGGACAGTTATGACACGGTGTTCGCAATCAAGTCTGTGGTGGACGAGTTGGAAAAACAAATTGGGACACATTTTGATTCAGCATATATTACCGGTAATTTTGGTGTTTCAAAATATGAAATGTGCGCAAAAAGTACAGTTTGGGGCGGAGAGCACAAGATATCACCAACCGATGTCAGAAATCAGATTGCCCAGATTGTTCCGGCGGATGGTTTTTTCCCAATGCATATTGTGCCACTGCGATATGATGCGCCACAGGCACGAAATATGGTGACGCCAATTGGGCATGTTGATCGACAATTGATTTCTGCGTTTGGGGTGATTTTCTATTCGCGTGATGGGGTGGATGCAGTTTTTGAACATTTGCGCGGTGCACATATTCAGGCGGACGCTTTGTTTGACCCACAGTTTGTTCAAAACGCGATTTATCGCGCGGAAAAACAGACAACACTGTTTATTGATTTTGGGGCGCAATTTACAGGTGCGTCGATTTGGACGGATCGTGGGCCGGTGTGGCACACCAAGATTCAGCGGGGTGGGACAGACATTACAAATGCAATTGTAGAAAAACTGAATATAGATTTTGATTCCGCCGACCGGATTAAGCGGGCGGTTGCATCACTGGTGCCCAAGGAAATGGATCGGTTTGCGCCCGCCGACCGGGCATATGATTTTTCGCGCGGGGATGTGAATGACGTTGTGTTGCCGATATTGGTTGATATTATTGGGCAATTGAAAGACCAATGTTTGCCGTCCTTTACAAAATATCGGCCAACAAAAATTATTCTGACCGGGGGTGGGGCAGAAATCGAAGGGTTGCGTGACTTTATTGAAAATGCATTCGCAGTTATGACCGAAGTGTTGCCGGTGGATGCAACTGTGCGGGCGTTGTCTGATTATGTTTGGCGGGGGCAGGGTGCACAACGTCAAAGGTATATCGCACGGCACGACCAGTGGGTGCGACGTACAAACTGGATTGGGAAAATATTTAGAAAAAAGCAGAAAAAGGTGCAGAAGTTTGTCCCAATTATGCCCAGCAGTTTATGTTTCGATATGCAACGGGCCGAAACGTATTCAATGTTTCGGGCGGGTGGAATTTCAATGATTCATGTCGATATTATGGATGGGTTCTATGTTGACAGAATTGCAGGTGGAATTGATGAATTAAAAAATATTAGGGCGCGAACAAATGCGCATTTACATGTTCATCTGATGACCGAGAGTCCCGTTGTCTGGGCGGCGGATGCAATTGCAGCCGGGGCGAATACGGTGATATTGTCAACCAATACATCAGGCTTAAAGACCGCGGTTCGAAATGTGCGGGCGGCGGGTCGTCGGGTTGGGGTGGCGTTGCATCCAGATTCTAAAGTTTCGTTGTTAAAACCAATCCTGCGCGAGATTGACGAGGTAATGGTAATGGCGGTTGCGCCAGGGGCGGCGGGGCAGGCCTTTGATCCGGCGGCATTGCACAAGATTTCAGTGTTGGCAGGAACGCGTAAAAAGTATGGGTTGCAGTTTACGATTTCGGTTGATGGGGGAATTAATGAAAGTACCGCCCAGTTATGCTGGGATGCGGGGGCGGATTTGTTGGTGTCGGGATCATATCTGGCGCGGGCGGCTGATTTTCCGTTGGCGGTGCAGTCCCTGATGAAAAAGGGTGCGGAATAAAAATCTGTTTGTAAAATATATATAAAATATGTAAAATAATATTAAGTAGGATTTATCATGTTAAAACAATTTATTATTTCCACTGTTGTTGTATTGGCGGCCATGTGTGGGGCGGATGCCGCATTTACGTCGTGTGGGCCGGGGTATGTGCTGGTGGAATCGCGAAAAAAAATTGATGGTATCCCATCGGCAGAATGTCAGAAGTTGTGGTGTCGTGATTTGGAAACAGGCAAAATGATGGGCGATGGGGATAAGCCTGGTTCAGGATATATTTCAACTGGTTCGGCAAATGAATTGTGTGACGTGTCGGGAAACTGTGTTGAATGTTGGGGCGCGCGTAAGTGGTGCGGGGGCGAGGTTGCAGGTCAATGGAACCCAGAATATGGTGCGTATACGCGCGGTGGTGATAATTCGACGTATCAATCGTATCAAAAGGGTGCATGTTTTGCATGGCGGTTGGAAAAGCCCGATTGTGATGCGGGAATGTCCGCCATATTGCAGGATGGTAAATGGATTTGCGTCAAAGAAGCAAACAAGGCCGAGGCAGCACGTGCATCGACACTGCGTCGAACGGGGGCGGTCAAGCGTCTGGGGCGTTGATTTAGATTTAATTTCCCGAACACAGGTTCGGGATATTTTTTTTGCCAAATGTTTGTTTTTCAGGTTTTTTTATGGTATAATGTGTCAGACAGAGAGAATGGCAACCGTAAAAGGGTATCCAATAATGCCAAGTAAAAAACTAGATTTTAAAACAGGACAGTATGTTGTCTATCCGACCCAGGGTGTTGGAAAACTGTTGCGTATAGAAGAGCAGACAATCGCCGGGCAGAATATAAAAATGCTGGTGATTGATTTTGAACGCAATCATATGACGTTGCGCGTGCCGATGGAACGTGCAGAAATTTCCGGCCTGCGTCCATTGACAACCGTTAAAAAATTAGACGAAGCAATCGCATCAGCCAAGGGCAAAGCCGGCGCAAAACGTATGATTTGGGCGCGACGCGCCGCACAGTACGAAGAAAATATTAATTCGGGCGATCCAATGAAATTGGCCGAAGTGGTGCGCGACCTGCAACGCAGAAGTGCGGCGGACACGATGACGTTTTCTGCGCGTCAATTGTATTTGCGTGCGCTGGAACGCATGGCCCAGGAATTTGCCGTTTTGCATAAAATTGACCTGGATGCGGCATCGGACAAGATTGAAGACATATTGGGAATTCCCAAGGAAATAGATTTAAATGCCGTTGAATCTGATGACGACGACATGGAAGAAGAATCATAGAACAAGACCGCCAATGGCGGTTTTTTTGTAAGTTGTTATTTTGTTATTGAAAAAATTTGTGGGGTGGGTATAATTGCCGGTGCAATTGGGGTGTCGTCTAATGGTAGGACAAGAGATTTTGGTTCTCTTTATCATGGTTCGAATCCGTGCGCCCCAACCAAAATAAAACAATGCCCGCAGGGGGCATTTTTTATTTTGCTATACGTCACGGATTGTACAATCAGTTTCAGTGATTGTACGGCAAAACATTATTAATGTTTTGTACGTGTTTCGGAAAATCATGGATTTCCCAAAACACTAGTGGGGAACATCCCCACGCCCCTGTGTGCGCCCCAACCAAAATAAAACAATGCCCGCAGGGGGCATTTTTTATTTTGCTA
>JAEDOP010000075.1 GCA_016301865.1 Alphaproteobacteria bacterium | reverse complement strand
ATCCCCAAATTCACCATCAGTGAAATCATCGCAATAACACCAAATCCGCGATACACCAACAACAAGAATATAAAGATGAAAATTACACCTGCAATCGCACCAATTTTACCACCGGCAATTGTATCTGCACCTAACCCGGCACCAACTGTGCGTTCTTCGATGACCTGCAACGGCGCCGGCAAAGCCCCCGAACGCAACAGAACCGCCAAATCCTTGGCCCCCTGTAACGAGAATCCGCCCGAAATCTGACCACGTCCACCCGGAATTGGTTCACGAATAACCGGCGCAGACAAAACCTTGCCGTCTAAAACAATTGCAAATCGTTCATTGACATGTTCCGTTGTCAGTTTTGCAAATCTGCGCGCCCCCGACGCATCAAACACAGTTGATACAACCGGCATATTATTTTGATCAAAATCCGCCTGGGAATCTTTCAATGATTCACCCGACACTTCGACACGCGAATATACCGGCACAACAGATTCCGGCGAATCTATATACGGCAAAAATTCTGTTCCGGCTGGCGCACGACCTGATTGAATCTGTTCCATTGATACAGACTCGTTAACCAAATGGAACGACATCTTTGCGGTCTGACCAATTAATTCTTTTATACGTTCTGGATTATCAACACCCGGCAACTGAACCAAGATATACTTTCCACCCTGGCTTTGAATTGACGGCTCTTTTGTCCCCAGCGCATCAATACGACGGCGCACAATTTCAATACTGCGTGCCAACGCATCATGTTGCATTTCCGCGCGCTGTTTTTCCGAGTAAGACAGTGTCACCGTCTTTCCATCTGATTCTATATCAACTGTATTACCAAATGTACTTTTCAATCGTCCCTTGGCGTCGCCAACCTCGTCCGCGTTACGAACAACGAACGACACAACATTGTCATGATTGCGCAAATTAGAAAAACGAATAACCCCCTTGTTTCTGTCAATCAGGGCCGAACGCGTTTCATCATACAATTGCTGTGCTTTTTCCCGGAACATGGTGTTTGTGTCCACCTCTAACAACAATTGCGCCCCCCCTTTCAGGTCCAGTCCCAACGGCACAGGCTCAATCCACTTTGGAAAATAAGGCGCTAAATTCGGCGCCATTGTTGGCACAGCCAACAACACACAAAAGACTGCAATAAAAACAATCGCCAACTTTTTAAACATAACCCAACCCTTTATTGTTCAACGGACGCAACGGCGTTTTTATTCACTTCGACAACAACGCCCTTGGCAACTTCTACTTCTATTGTTTTTTCATTAATTTTTTTGATTACACCATAGATACCAGCGGCCATTACACGATTACCAACCTGTAACGAATCCAGCATTTTCTGGTATTCCGCCATACGTTTTTTATTCGGACGCACCATAAACAGATATATAATTCCAAACACCACAACGCAATACAACACCATTCCCCAGAAACCATTTTGTGGGGCGGCCGGCACTGTCTGTACAGCACTATCAACAACATCGATTGTCTGTTCCATATAATTTCTCCTTGTCTTTAATACCCAGACAATAGTAAATTGCACCGCAAAAGTAAAGGAAAAACCTATTCCAAACGAACCGAACCGCATCCCACCAAATATCATTAAATCATTTTATTTGCTCTTTGCTCTTTTTATCTCGGCTGTGCTGTGCACAGACGGCTGCACATTGCTCTTTGATAAAAATCCCCGTTGTCTGCGGGGATTTTTATCTCTCGAACCAGGTATCAATTTCCGTCATCGGGATAAACTTATACACCGGTCGCCCGTGATTGCACTGCCCCGCCCGTTCAGTCCGTTCAATATCGCGCAATAATGCATTCATTTGAACCAGGTCTAACTTCTGTCCCGCCCGCACGGAATGATGGCACGCATAATTTGCCAACTTTAAATGCAGTTTTTCATTTAATTGTGACGAATGCCCGTTTGTACGTACCTCGTCTGCGATATTATGCAACACATCACCCCAGTTTAAATCCCAATCCGCCGGCTTTTCAAATATTGCAATTGCATCCGCCCCAAATTCACCAACATGCAATCCCGACGCCTTTAATTCATCTGCAATTGACATAATCGCCATAACATCCACATCGCGCAGATTAACAACAATTGGCGTTAACAACGGCTGGGTCTTGATTTTATGCCCACGCAGTTTTTCATATGTAATACGTTCGTGCGCGGCATGCTGGTCAACAATAACCATATTATCATCTTTCTGGGCAATAATGTATTTATTACCAATCTGGCCAACAACGCGCCCCAACGGCAAATCAATCACAACCGTATTGTCTATATATGGCACTTTTTCTGCACTCTGAACTCTGCACTCTGAACTCTGTTGTGTTGCCACCGGCAATACAACATTATCCCTTACCTGGAAACCTTCCCGCCGAATTCCAAAGTCAAATCTTACTGGTTCAACAACTTTATCTGCACTCTGCACTCTGAACTCTGAACTCTGCATTGACTTTGCCTGCACCATTGTTTGCGCCAATCTGTCCCGCAAAGTCTTGATAATAAATGCCCGAACATGATTTGGTTCTAAAAAGTGCACTTCGGTCTTGGCCGGTGACACGTTCACATCCACCGCATTTGTCGGCACAGTTAAATACAGCGCACACAGCGGAAATTCCCGCGCATGCATAACATCCATATACGCCGCCCGCAATGCACCAACCAACACTTTGTCTTTGACTGGACGGCCATTAACAAATAAATACTGGTCTACACTGGATGCACGTCGCAATGTTGGCTCAGATATAAAACCAGTTAATTTCATTTCTGCATTACTGCCTGATACCGCATCAATATCCAGCATCCGCCCCCGAACATCATCACCCATGACCGACGCAAGGCGACTTAACAAATCTTCATCTTTTTGAAAACGCCACTTGTTATTCAACACAAACCCAACATCCGCCCGCGACATCGCCAAACGTTTAACCACATCCAGCACAGACATCATTTCGGCACGGTCGCCACGTAAAAACTTTAATCGCGCCGGCGTTTTTGCAAACAAATTCTGAACCCGAATGCGCGTTCCACTTTCCCAATCAGACGGCTTAACCACACCCGTATTTGCGTCAATCTGCCAACCATTGGAATCTGCGCCATTACATGTATCAATCACCATATCCGACACAGACGCAATTGACGGCAACGCTTCACCACGGAAACCCATATAGTTTATATTCAGCAAATCATCCGTTGGCAATTTTGATGTTGCATGACGTGTAATCGCACGGGATAAATCATCGCGGCTCATCCCCGAACCATTATCGACAATACTGATTAATGTCCGCCCACCATCGCTGACATCAATCATAATCTGGTCTGCCCCCGCGTCCAGCGCATTTTCCACCAATTCTTTCACCACACTGGCGGGGCGTTCGACCACTTCACCGGCGGCAATTTGATTAATCAGAAAATCCGGCAATACGCGTACAGCCATTCTCACGCCCTATTCCTTGAATGTAACTGATAAAATTTCGTATTCTTTTTCACCACCTGGCAACTTGACAATACATGTATCCCCAACACAGCGCCCAATCATTGCACGTCCAACCGGCGACGTACATGAAATCACCGTACGTCCATCTGATTCAATATCCGACAATATCCGGCATTGCATTTTATTACCATCTTCGTCTTCAGCGATGACACGCGCCCCAAACACAACCCGATTTCCGGTCAAAGAATCAACATCAATCACCGCAGCATTTTCAATAACATTTTCAATAAAGCGAATACGCGCATCAATCTGACGCTGCTTCTCTTTGGCTGCACTGTAATCAGCGTTTTCAGACAAATCCCCCAGCGAACGTGCCCACTGTACGGTTTTTAAAATCTCGGGTCTTTGGTTTTCCTGTAAATCTTTTAATTCTTTAATCAGCGCATCAAATCCTGCGCGCGAAATAGGCTTTTTTTCCATATCATCTTTCCTGTTTTAAATTACTTGGCAAATTATACGCGATGATTTTAATTTTGCAATTATGAAATTAACATGTATACTATACATAATATGTTCAGGACAAATATCTTAAACCGCTTTTTATTACGCCGATTTTTTTCCGGCGTTGGCCTTGTTATGCTGGTCGTATGCGGCATTATATTTGCGGTAACATTTGTTGAACGCCTGCCATCGAATCCAACGGCGTTTGATGCATTATATGAATCCTGGATTCGTTTATTAGAATACGTCCCCATGTTTTTACCATTAGCGGTATTTATGGGCACATTACTAACATCATACAACCTGACAAAATCGACTGAAAATATTATTATATCCAGTGCGGGCCTGTCCCCATATCAGTCGACAAAACCATTTCTGGTTGGGGCATTTTTGATTGGTATATTTGCCACAACTGTTGTTAATCCA
>JAEDOP010000074.1 GCA_016301865.1 Alphaproteobacteria bacterium | reverse complement strand
TTTTCAGAAAAGCAAGTACTATTTTTAATTTTTTTATTCCAGTACCTGATTTTGCAAATCTATTAATTTTTTACAGCCCTCATCCGCCATTTGCATGATTTCATTTAACTGTTCTGCTGTAAATGGGTGTTGTTCGCCGGTGGCCTGGATTTCAATAAACCGGCCATCGTCGGACATGACAAAGTTAGAATCCATTTCGGCCGCGCAGTCTTCTTCGTAATCTAAATCCAGAATCAAGTCGCCATGCCACAGTCCCGCCGACACCGCCGCTACATTGTTTGAAATCGGGTTTTCAAATATTCGTCCCTGTTCCATCAGCCAACGCACCGCCAACGCCATCGCGACAAAGCCACCTGTTATACTGGCGCAACGCGTTCCGCCGTCGCCCTGGATAACGTCACAGTCGATTGTGATTGTATGCTTGCCTAATTTTTCCATATCGACAACGCTGCGTAAACTGCGCCCAATCAGGCGTGAAATCTCCACTGCGCGATTATCGCGTGTCATTGCTTCGTGTGATTTGCGTGTACCGTTTGCGCGTGGCAACATGGAATATTCGGCCGTCACCCACCCGCCGGTTTTATTTTGCATACGTTTCCACGTTGGTTGTGCGAAATCCACCGACGCAGTGCACAGCACGTGTGTCCCACCCATTTTAATCAGGCACGACCCTTCGGCCCATTTGTTAACACCGGTTTCCATGGAAACAGGGCGCAATTGATTGTTTTTTCGCAGTGATGGACGCAGCATATTATAAATCCTTTTGTTTGGTTTAAATCTATATTACACCACAAATAGCATAACGCAATTAAATAAAAAAGCCCCACGATTGTGGGACTTGGTTTTTCCTAGAATCCGAAAACCATACGCTGTTTTGATTGACGTTTCTTTTCGTTGCGAACGGCTTCTTCTTTCAAACGCTTGCGTCGTGTTGTTGGTTTTTCATAACGCTGACGTTCTTTCATTTCGCGGTACAGACCTTCTTTCTGCGATTTACGTTTTGCAACGCGCAGTGCCTGTTCGACGTTATTATCGCGAACCAGAACTTTTACCATATGTATTCACCCCCTTTGACGCATTTTATTTTGTTGTTTTACTTAAAAAGGGGATTTTCATCCCCCTTTCACTTGTTTTGGTGGAGCCAATCAGACTCGAACTGACGACCCCCTGCTTGCAAAGCAGGTGCTCTACCAACTGAGCTATGACCCCAAAACTTTGCCACTTTTGTCATAAAAGCGAATGGATTTTATACGTTTTTAATCCACTTGTCAATCTAAAAATAAAAAATCGCCCCATAATCTTTTGAACTAGACTTGTTAAACTTTGTTTTTTATAATACGCATCGCTATGATGAAAAAAATTAAAAATAAAATTGTTGCCTTTGTTAAGGGTGATGAATCAAACGGTCGAATTAAATGGTCCTTGTATGGGCGCGTGTGGCGTGAAATCGGACAACCATATTGGAAATGGTTGGCGGCGGGTATTATTTTTACCATTCTGGCCGCCGGTGCCGAAGCGTACACCATCACAATCGTTCAACAGGTTGTGGACAAGGCATTTATTGAAAAAAGTCTGACCGCCATTTATTGGCTGGGGGTTCAGGTTATTGTTGCCTTTGGTGCCAAGGGTGCGTTTACTTATGCCAAGGCCTTGATTATGTCCAAGGGTGGTCTGCTGGCCAGTGCGAATTTGCAAAAGAAAATCTATAAACACATGACGCACATGAACCTGGCGCGTTTTTATTCTGACGGCATTGGCAAGAATTTAAACTATTTTGGTGTCCAGGCCGGCGCGGTCTTGAATCTGGTAACAGGAACGGTAATCAAGGTTGTTCAAAATGTTGCGACATTGATTATGACGTTGGCATTGATGTTCTATTACGCGCCCCAGATGTGCGCTGTTTTAATGTTCCTTGCACCGGCGATTATGATTCCTATGGTTGTTATTATGCGCAAACGTCGCAAGTTATCGCGTCAGTCGTTTGGTATTGCTAACAATGTATCGCAACAGTTGAACCAGACATTACACGGCATCAAAACAATCCAGGCATTCGCCGCCGAAGAACGCGAAGAAAAGAAATTCGCGCACGTTTTAAACAGTTCTATGAATAATGCGTACAAAAGCACCCAGGCCAACGCCCTGCGTTCACCATTGATGGAATTTATGATTTCGATTGGTCTGTGCATCGCGATGATTATGGGTGGGCATTTTATTGCCAGTGGTACGATTTCAACCGGTGATTTTACAGCATTCTTGTTGGCGTTAACCGCAGCGTACAAGCCGGCCAAATCGATTACCAGCACCGGCGACACGTTGCAACATGGCCTGCTGGCGGCGGAAATTTTGTTTAATTTCCTGGACAGCAAACCAGACATTGTTGATGCACCCGATGCACGTGAATTAACCGCGAAAAATTTATCGGTTGGTTTTCATAATGTTTCATTTGCATATAATCCATCTGAACCAGTTTTGACAGATATTAATTTGCAGGTCCCCGCGGGCAAGGTTTGCGCCCTGGTTGGGCCATCTGGTGGTGGTAAAACAACAATGTTTAATTTATTGGAACGTTTCTATGAACCACAAACCGGTAAAATTACAATTAATCGCACTGATATAAGAAAGTACACATTAAAATCACTGCGTGAAAATATTGCCGATGTTTCACAGTCCGTATTCTTGTTCAACGGTTCAATCGAAGACAACATTAAATACGGTCGTCCCGATGCCACACACGACGAAGTTGTCGCAGCGGCAATCGCGGCAAATGCCGATGGTTTTATTAACGAATTCCCAGATGGATACAAAACATCTGTCGGCGAAGGTGGCGGCTTGTTGTCCGGTGGCCAGAAACAGCGCATTGCAATTGCACGCGCAATATTAAAAGATGCCCCAATCCTGTTATTGGACGAAGCAACATCTGCGCTGGATACACAAAGCGAAAAATTAATCCAGGCGGCATTAAACGATTTAATGCGTGGGCGCACGACATTTGTTATTGCACACCGTCTGTCCACTATTTTGGACGCAGATATCATTTGCGTTATCAAGGGCGGTCAGATTGTTGAAATGGGAACGGACGCAGAACTGTGCGCGCAAAATGGCGAATACAAAAAACTGCGTGATATTCAGTTCAAAACAGAATCCAAGAAAACAAAAAATAAAGCGTTATTACCGCGTGGTGAATGAATTCGCAAACTTTCCAACGGTAAAAAGGTTATTTTAGATGAAAAACAACACTAGAAAAAAAGGGGAAAAGAAATGAAAATAAAACCATTTGCGGGCGTTCGTCCGCCACGTGAATTTGCTGCCGAAGTTGCATCGCGCCCATACGATGTCTTAAACTCGGCCGAGGCCAAATCCGAAGCCACCGAAAAATCATTACTGCACATCATTAAACCAGAAATTGATTTTGATCCAATTGCCGATGAACATTCACAAGCTGTTTATGACAAAGCGGTCGAAAACTTTAACCTGTGGCAACAGCGTGGTTGGCTGGTCCAGGATTCCGCAGAAATGTATTACATCTATGCCCAGACAATGGACGGTCGCACCCAGTATGGCTTGGTTGCTGCGGCCAACGTTGACGACTATATGACTGGCAAAATCAAAAAGCACGAATTGACCCGCAAAGACAAAGAAGAAGATCGCATGATTCACGTGCGTATCCAGAATGCAAACATTGAACCTGTGTTCTTTGCGTACCCTGATGTCGACGAAATGAATAAAATTGTTGAAAACATCGTCGCCACCCAAGAACCTGAATATGATTTCGTTGCCCCTGATGGATTTGGTCATAAATTCTGGGCGATTCGCGACGCCGCGACAAACGCGCGTATCACTGAAATCTTTGCGGGTATTCCGGCCCTTTACGTTGCAGACGGTCATCATCGCACTGCGGCGGCGGCATTGGTTGGTGCGGAAAAACGTGCGGCAAATCCAAATCACACCGGCGACGAAGAATATAATTATTTCCTGGCTGTGATTTTCCCAGAAAGCCAGTTAAAGATTATCGATTATAATCGCGTGGTTCGGGACTTGAATGGTTTAACACCGGACGAATTTTTGGAAAAATTATCTGAAAATTTTGATGTTGTGGATATGGGGTCGGATATTTATAAACCGAACGCCCTGCATAACTTTGGCATGTATTTGAATGGCAAATGGTATTCACTAACCGCGCGTCCTGGCACATATAATGACAGTGATCCGATTGGTGTACTGGATGTGACGGTGCTGTCAAATTTAGTTTTTGATAAAATACTGAATTTGGGTGATTTGCGTACGTCCCGTCGCATTGATTTTGTTGGTGGAATTCGTGGCCTGGGCGAATTGCAAAAACGCGTAGACAGTGGTGAAATGGCGGCGGCATTTGCGCTGTATCCT
>JAEDOP010000004.1 GCA_016301865.1 Alphaproteobacteria bacterium | reverse complement strand
TAATGGCATTATATTTCAGAAAAAATTTAACACAGGCGGATATCGCACGGGATTACGGTATACCTGGTGGCACACTCGGGAACATTATCGCCCAACATACCGTTCCAAAAGCAACCGAAGAAACTGCATTGATAACTATGATACCAGACCCAAATAATAAACGGCGCAGAATATTAAAATTAACAATCGCGGGTGAAAAGCAAGCGAAACAAATGCTGTTTTTTATGGATAATGTTTTAAATAATATGAAAGAAATGGATAAAAAATCGCCATCTGTAAAATATGATTATTTACAAAGTATATGTAATCAGGTTCATAAATTGTGTAGGTATACGACCGGCAAAGAAGATATATTAAATATGGTGTCTAAAAATAAGAAGTTTGATTTATGGGAAATAGAAGATAAATATTGATGTTTTTACTGAATAAGCCATTGATAAAAAAGTGTCCCTACGCGTAAAGGACTTTGAATTTTTTTCAATTTGCAGTTAGCGATTTTATAACCAGATGGACGGTGGTGTATGGGGTGCGGTGGGTTCGTATCGGTGGCAGTTGCGGAACCGGTTGCCGATGCTGCCAGATGGGACCATACATCATACGGGTATATGGTTATACATGTATTTGTTCAGAAACTTTTTAACTTCTTCACCAAGTTCAATAAAATCAACATAATCATTAGTTCGCAAATTGCACATCGAGCACAACCAAGATGTACGACCGTTCGTTTCAGAGCGGTTTTTTGTTTGTTTAGCAATAGTTCCTGTGAGTTCGAAAGTTTATCATTGAAAAATGGCAAAATTTTTGAACTTTCGAACTCTTTGTGATATAATTTAGTTTATGAAAAAGCATTTTTATTTTTTTAGACATGGTCAAACCAACGAAAATGAAGTTGGTATCAGATATGGTACTGGTATAGACGCGTATCTAACTGATTTAGGAATCGCACAAGCACAAAAATTATCTGATTTTTTCAAAGGTAAAGGTGTAGAGGTCGTTTATTCCAGTCCATACAGACGTGCCATAGATACTGCAAAAATTGCAATCACAAAAGATACTGATATTAAAATTATAACTGATGACGCATTGAAAGAAGCGATATTTTGGTTTTATGATGTCGAAGATGAAGAAAAGAAAAAACAAATAAATGATAATTTTAATCTTATAAAAAATTGCTTGGAACAAATTGTGAAAACGGACAATCATGAAAATATTGCTATTGCTTCACATGGCGGTGTAACACGTGCACTATGTTGGGCGTGTGGGTATAAAGTTGATGGTATTCAAAATGCTCAATGTTTTCATTTTGTGTTAGATGAAAACGGATGGAAATATATTGAAACATTTATTCCATAACAACACATTTTAGTCTATTAATCTCTTGTCCGATTTCCAACAATTCGGCTCGCGAACTGTACATATAGCTCAACCAAGATAAAATAAAAATGCCCCATGCGGGGCATTTTTGTTTTATCCGGGGCTGCTGGATCGGTCAGAGCGTTGAAAACGCGCATGACCAATACGAGAATAGACAATTAAGAAAATCTTAAAAAATCGACTTGGGAGATTTTTTTGATTTTATTTATTTGTATATCGAGGCACCCAGCTGCGGCCGCCCAAGATTGACAAACCCGCCGATAAAGGCGGTTTTTTGTTGTTTTCTAATATTTTGATTGCGTTCGAAAGTTCATACAAAGAAAGTGGCGAAAATTCGCCACTTTCGAACCATTGTTCATATGTTATTTGGTGTCATCTTTTATTTATTATTTTTCCACCGTTTAAGTGTTGGAAAAACCGTTTCACAATGTTGGCGCATTTCTGCTTCACTCATTCCTGCCTGGTCATGAAAAGGAATGTTCATTTCTATGTATTCTTGCAGGGTTACCTTATCTACAAATTCTCCATTTTTATAACAATAAATACAATAATCCTTATTTGAAGAGCCGTCTTTATTTGTCCCATAAACACCTGCGTCTTGCATAGGCATGCTACAACTTTGACATATTCGTTTCATTTTGTGCCTTTTTAATACTTATGCATTATATCATAAAAATATCTTTAAATCTATTATGCCTTGTTCAATTCCCAATAATTTTGTTCGCGAATTGCACAGGTTGCACAACCAAGATAAAATAAAAATGTCCCATGCGGGGCATTTTTTTGAGATATGAATACCGCGATAAATAATAGTTTAGTGGTTAGTGTTAGTGTAACTGGTTAGTGAATGTGTGCGGCATTTGCCGCACATTATAGTGCCGCCACTAACCACTGGCACTAACCACTTACACCTAGATAAACTTTTATTTATATCAGTAATTGAATTTTTGTTTTGATTATTTTATAATTCGTCTTGAATCCAAAGGGATTTGATTTCGGGGTCGTAAGAAAACCCATCAGAAAGTAATGCGGTGTGCCGCATTGAATCCGCAAAAAAACAATATTTGTGCACTTTTGGTGTCAGGTATTGTTATAAACCCCGCCTGGATTGGGTCGGGGGGCCGTCAGTTATAAAAACAGGGTTTCCCAAAGGCTGGCGGGGTCATGCTTTCTGGTGATTTTCTTAACCCACCCGACCGCCAAATTTCGTTGGCGGCATATTTTTTTTGTTTTTTCAATAAAATTAGGAATAAATTTTTATTGATTATCAAAATAAGTATGCTATGAATGAAGTAATCCAAAAATAGGATTTAATTGACGAAAGGAGAAGTCATGTCTAATACAAAACATTTGGCGGATTTGTTGAAAGTCTGCAGTATTTTGCCAGCTTTGGCGATTATGCCCGCAATGGCAGAAGATTATACGCAAAATGGTGTATTTAAAAAAGTTGAAAATGGCGAGATATTGGATTTGTCGCAATATGATAGTGTGTTGTTTGATGATGGTGCCAAGATTGAAAATTATGGAACAGTAAAATTAGGTGGCGATGTACGCTTTGAAAATGCCACGATGAATAATAATAATAGTTCTGTAGCAGAACAAAAAAAGATTGTTTATTCGGGTGATGGTAATATCACTTTTGTTAACGGTAGAATTTTAAATCGAGGTGCTGAGTATAGTAATCCCCCGGCAATTGTTGGTGGGTTGGTAGATTTCAGAACAACTGGTGATATAAGTTTTTCTGGTGACATGGATCCGACAGGCAGTAGTGCATATGTGAATACTACTATTTTGTCAGATATGGTATTGCAAGCCAATAAAATAACTGTTTCAGGCGGTAAATCTGATGGGTATGGCGGGGCAATATTTAATGCCGGAGATTTAAAAATCTTGGGCAAAGAAAATCTGTTCACAGATAATCATCAAACAGCAGTTGCTGCAGAAGGTAAATATTATAAACTGGGTGGTGGTGCGTTGTATAACCGTGGCGCCGAAGGTACAGCAGAAATGGTTGTCGGTTTGTCAGATAGTAGCAGTGTAAATAAATTCATATCTAATAGCGCTTTACAAAATGGTGGTGCGATTGAAACGCGTACAGATGACCCGAATTCACATTCTGTTCTGGATGTTATAGGTAAGACCACATTTAGTGAAAACACAGCCGGTGTTAATGGTGGTGCTGTTATGAATTGGCTTGATGCAAGTAAAGAAAATGCAACCAGTGTTATTAATATAATAGGTGAAGTGAACTTTGATAACAATATAGCTGGTAAAAACGGTGGGGCGATTTATAACAATGGCACACTAGATTTGAGCGATGCGAAATCAACATTTGTTATAAACAAGGCCAATGAAAGCGGTGGTGCGATTTACAATGCCGGTAAATTGACGATCGCTGATTCGGATTTTGTTGAAAATTCTGCATTAGAGCAGGGTGGTGCAGTTTGTAATGCATCTGGTATGACAATTGAAGATTCTAAATTTTCCAAGAACAGCGTTACGACGGGTGATGGTGGGGCCATCAAAATTAATGTTGTAAATGGCAGCAAGACAATTATTAAAGATTCTGATTTTAGCGAAAACAAGGCGTTGGGCTATGCAGAGGCGGACGGTGGTGCGATTTCCATCAGTAATGGTGATGTAGAAATTTCAGGTTCTGATTTTGACAAGAATGAATCCAAGTTCGGTGGTGCAATGTACCTGTACTCTGGCAATAATCATCACGTCGTTGTTGATGTGACAGATTCTGAATTTAATAAAAATACAGCTTTGTCGGGTGGCGCAATTGTTAATATCGCCAGTAAAAAGAATAATGAAAAAGGCGGACTGCGTTTGACAGATGTGACGTTGTCCGCGAATAAGGCAACGTCATCGGAAAGCAGTGGTGGTGGTGCGTTGTTCTTGGGGGCGGAATCCCAGACGGTTATTACGCGTGGTGTGCTTGATGGCAATACATCTGCAACGATGGGTGGCGCAATTGCAACACGTGCATTCGAGGAGAAAGGTCACAATATAGCTGCTTTGTTGGATATTAAGAATACTATGTTCAAGAATAATATTGCGGCAGCAAATGGTGGTGCATTTGATAATTTCTTTTATCATAGTGCGACAAATGCAGATGCCGTTTATGTACAGGGCAGCAATTTTGTAAACAATTCTGCATTGAACGGGGGGGCGATTTATAATCACGGTTCGACCAGTACACAATATCCAGACCCATCTGTGCCAGAACAGGCGGCCGCGATTGAAATCAATAATGCACAGTTTGTTGGTAATATTGCCAGCGTTGCAGGTGGTGCAATCTATAACGAAGCCGGTGCAACCGTTGTTTTGTCAGGGAATAATCTGTTCAGTGGTAATGTGGCCAATAAGTTGGCAAATGATATCCATAACATGGGCACATTAAATATCACAAGTGGCACAACTGCGTTTGATGGTGGTGTGACTGGAACGGGTACATTTACACTGGCGTCCGATGCAACACTGGAATTGGGGACGGCAACAATCAATCAGGGGAAAATTGACCTGTATGGAACGGTTGTCGCATCAATGCTGAATGATTCGGTACGCGGTGGGTCGTATGGTCGATTCATCGGTGATGTAACGGTTGGTGACGACGCGTCGTTCAAACTGAATGTTGGGGCGGCGGGTACATACAACATTTGGAATGGTAAAATCGTAGATGCAGAACAGGTTACCGTTGGCGATATCTATGAAATCGCAGGTATTGATGTAAATGGTGTCAAGATTGTGACCAAATCTGTTGCCGATATCGCAGAAACGGTTGGTATTTCAACCCAGGCGGCGGGCGCGGTTGCGGGTCTGGCCAATGCAAACAGTGGCAAGGCACACCAGGTTTCCTTGGCGTTGCAGAATGCGCTGAACGCGGGTGATGTTGAATATATTGAACGTGAAACCAAAAAGTTGAACCCAACCGAAAAACCTGTTGCCCAGGCCGCGGCCAGTTCGGTTCAGAACCAGGTTCTGTCATTAACATCGGGCCGTATGACGGGCGGTATTTCCGTTGGCCGTGCCGGTGGTGATGAAAGAAGCCAGGAAAATGGTTTCTGGATTCAGGGATTGTTTAACAAGTCTAAGTTCGCAGATGCGTTCCACGGATATACACGTGGGGTTGCGCTGGGGGCAGATACGCTGATTGACAATAAATGGACAATCGGTGGTGGTTTGGCATTTAATAACACAGATGTTCATGCCGATGGTGGTGCGCATACAGATATCAGCAGCAAAACACTGTTCCTGTATGGTCAGTATAAACCAAACAATTGGTTCGTGAATGCAACCGCGACATACAGTATGTCTGAATACACGGAAAACAAGACCGTTGCAGGTGTTGGTTTGGGCGCGACATATGATGTTGATGCATATGGTGCGCAAATCATGACCGGTTACGATTTCACACCGGGTATTACGACCGAGGCAGGTTTGCGATATCTGCATGTTGCCCAGGATGACTATATCGATGGTCGTGATGCGCAGATTATGGCGACGGATACAGATTTCCTGACGGGGATTGCGGGGCTGAAATATGCATTTGCAATCGAAAACTGCGTGCGGCAATGACGTATGATTTTATCAGCGATGATACGGCCACAACAGTTGTTATGCCTGGAGTTGAGGCTTATGCCGTTAATGGTGAACGCCTGAGTCGCATGGGTGGTGAATTCGGTATCGGGTTGACCGCACTGTACAAGGGAATGGAAGTATCGCTGATGTATGACCTGGATTTACACAAGGATTATACGTCACAGACAGGGATGATAAAATTCCGTGGACGCTTCTAAAAAAATCCCCCGTTTGGGGGATTTTTTTTATCCAACGGTCAGGTCTTTGCCCTTGACGTCGATGTATACAGTGCTGCCTTCGCCGATAGAACCGGTTAATATCAAATCGGCAATTTTGTCTTCGACAGCAGATGTAATCAGACGCTTTAATGGGCGCGCGCCGAATGCGGCGTCATACCCGTTGTCGCCCAACCACTTGATTGCTTTGTCGGTTATGTTCAATTCAATATGCCGTTCGGCCAGGCGTTTTTCCAGACCGCGCAATTGAATCTTAACAATGCCCGCCATTACGTCTTTGCCCAGCGGATTAAAAAACACAATTTCATCGATTCGGTTGATGAATTCAGGACGGAAATTGTGCTTTACCGCGTCCATATCGGGCAGGTTGCTGGTCATTATTATAATGGTGTTGGTGAAATTTACCACGTGGCCCTGGCCGTCGGTTAGACGCCCATCATCCAGGATTTGTAGGAATACGTTAAAGACGTCTGGGTTGGCCTTTTCAATTTCATCAAACAGCAAAACCTGATACGGGCGACGGCGAACACTTTCGGTTAAAACGCCACCTTGTTCATAGCCGACATATCCCGGGGGACTGCCAATCAGACGGGAAACGGAATGTGGTTCCATGTATTCACTCATGTCAATGCGTGTCATGGCAGTATCGTCGTTAAACAGGTATTCGGCCAGGGATTTTGCGACCTCGGTCTTGCCAACGCCGGTGGGGCCCAGGAACATAAAACTGCCCATTGGGCGACGTGGGTCGGATAACCCTGCGCGACTGCGGCGGATGGCGCGGGCAACTACCCCCAGGGCGTGATCCTGGCCGACGACGCGTTTGCGCAGTTCGTCTTCGATATTTAACAATTTCGACTGTTCTTCGGCATTTAAACGGTCGGCGGGAACACCGGTCCATTTGCTGACAACCGCGGCAATGTGTTCCGGAAGAACTGTTTTATATTCGCGTGCGTTTTCGTTCATCTTGCTGATTTGCTCTTCCAGTTCGGGGATTTTGCCGTATTGCAGGGCAGATGCTTTTTCATAGTCGCCATTTCGCATTGCGGTGGCAACTTCGGCCTTGGCAGAATCCAGGGCGGCCATCGCATCGGACAGGGCACGCATCTTTTGCTGTTCAGATTGCCATTGGGCGGTTAATGTTTTTGATTCGGCTTCGACCCCAGAAATGATATTTTCCAATTCTTTCAGGCGTTTTTTGGATTCTTCGTCTTTTTCCTTTTTTAATGCCTGTTGTTCGATTTTTAACTGCATTAAATGACGATCAACTTCGTCCAGGCGATCGGGTTTGGATGCAATCTCGATTCGGACGCGGGCGGCCGCTTCGTCAATCAGATCGATTGCTTTGTCTGGTAAAAAGCGGTCGGTAATGTATCTGCTCGATAATTTCACAGCCGATACCAATGCCGCATCGGCGATTCGAACGCCGTGGTGGCCTTCGTATTTTTCTTTTAAGCCGCGCAGGATTGAAATTGTATCGTCAACGGTTGGTTCATCAACATAGACGGGTTGAAAACGGCGCGCCAGGGCGGGGTCTTTTTCAATATATTGACGGTATTCGTCCAATGTTGTTGCCCCCAGGCAGTGTAATTCGCCACGTGCCAACATTGGCTTTAACAAATTTGCGGCATCCATAGAACCTTCGCCTTTGCCGGCGCCGACCAGGGTGTGTAATTCATCGATAAACAGGATGATTTTGCCGTCGGCGTCCTTGATTGCTTTCAGGATTGCTTTCAAGCGTCCTTCGAATTGACCGCGAAATGATGCACCCGCCATTAGTGCGCCCATATCCAGGGACAGTAACTGTTTTTTTAGCAGATTTTCAGGTACGTCGCCCGATATAATGCGATTCGCCAGTCCTTCGACAATGGCGGTTTTACCAACGCCGGGATTGCCGATTAATACGGGGTTGTTTTTGGTGCGACGACTTAATACCTGGATTGAACGGCGAATTTCTTCGTCGCGGCCAATGACCGGGTCCAGTTTGCCGTCAGCCGCCAGTTTTGTAAAGTCAGTCGTGTATTTTTCAATCGCCTGTTGTGGTGATTCTTGTAAATCGTCTGGGTTCATTGTTATGACTCCTTGTATTTTTTTTGTTTGTCCTATATATAGTGCCACAAAGGCGTCTTTCAAGACACAGGAACAAATGCAAAAATATGCCCTTGCGATGGGGAAAATTTTATTCTAGACTTAGGATATACAAAGGATGGAACAATGTATGAATTTACCCCAGATGATATTCAGCAAATTCAAAACCATGGACTAAATATAGATGTTGTGCATCGGCAACTGGCGGATTTTGTGACGGGATTTCCATATGCTGATATCGTGCGTCCGGCCGTTATTGGTGATGGGGTGCGTGAAATGCTGGGGGATGAATTTGAACGGTTTTATGATGAAAATCGTGATAATTATAAAATTGTAAAATTTGTGCCGGCATCGGGGGCCGCAACCCGTATGTTCAAGGATTTGTTTGAATTTTTGTCATCGGGCGTGATGAATAAAACAACGCAAAATGTTCTGGATAACCTGGAAAAGTTTGCGTTCTGGGATGATTTAAAGCGGGTTTTGCCAGAAAATCCAACGTATCGTGATGTTATAGAATGCTTGGTAACAGATCGCGGATTGAATTATGGCGCAATGCCCAAAGCATTATTACAGTTTCATAAATATAGTCGTGCGAATCGCACTGCGTTGGCAGAACACCTGGTCGAAGGGGCACAATATGCCGTATCAAATGGTAATGTAGATATTCACTTTACCGTGTCGCCAGAACATATGGCGGGGTTTGACGCGGTTCTGGCGCGGATTTTGCCAGAATACGAATCGAAATTTGGGGTGAATTATAATATTTCTATGTCTGTACAAAAGGCTGCGACCGATACAATTGCGGTTAATCTGGATAATACACCGTTCAGAAATGACGATGGTTCGTTGCTGTTCCGGCCGGCGGGACACGGGGCATTAATTGAAAATCTGAATGATATTGATGCGGATTTAGTTTTTATCAAGAACATTGATAATGTATGTCCGGATGATGCGCGCCATGACACAATTGCGCATAAAAAGCGTCTGGCGGGATTGGCCATGCAAATTCAGAAACGTATTTTCGAATATCTGCGTGCGATGGATGCGGGTGTGGCAGATGTGGATGAAATTGTTGCGTTTATAAATGAAAATCTGGGGATTGTGGTTGATAACAGTGCGGATTTACGCGCAGTGTTAAATCGTCCGTTGCGTGTATGTGGCATTATTAAAAACACGGGCGAGCCCGGCGGTGGCCCATTCTGGGTGCGTGGGGCGGATGGTGTGTGCAGTTTGCAGATTTCTGAACCAGGACAGATTGCGCCTGAAAATATTAGTATTTTGAAGAATGGGGAATTTTTCAGCCCGACTGATTTGGTGTGTATGCCACGTGATTACCAGGGGAAAAAATTTGATTTAACGCAATATGTTGACCCAACCGCTGGGTTTATATCGGAAAAGTCCAAGAATGGGCGGCCGTTGCGTGCAATGGAACGGCCCGGATTGTGGAATGGTGCGATGGCAAAATGGAACACTGTTTTTGTGGAAACACCACTGGATACATTTGCCCCGGTCAAGGTGATTTCAGACCTGATGGGGGCAGGGCACAGGGTAAATGAATAAAATTGTGAAAACATTACTTGACTTTTCTGAATTTTTATTATAAATTTGGGTTCGCTATAAATTAAAAGGTAGAGTGTTATGCCACGTGTATGTAAAGTTACAGGTAAGAAAACAGAAGTTGGGATGAATGTTTCCCACTCGCATCGTCGTACAAAACGTACTTTCTTGCCCAATTTGCAAGTTTTAAAGTTCCACAGTGATATTCTGGGGCGTGATTTTTCATTGCGTATTTCGACCGCTGGTCTGCGTACATTGACCAAGCATGGTGGTTTGGATGCGTATGTAATGTCGAAACCTGTATCACGTTTGACCGAAGAAATGGCCACAATTAAAAAAGCCATTGAAAAGAAAAATGGGAAACCAGCAGTACCTGCGAAAAAGCCAGTTCACAAGGCAAATCGTAGCGCACGCCTGGTCAAAAAGGTTGAAGCAAAGAAAGCCGCATAGTTGGTTTTCAATGCATCATGGCCCCGTGGCGGAATTGGTAGACGCGCTTGACTCAAAATCAAGTTCCGCGAGGAGTGTCGGTTCGAGTCCGACCAGGGCCACCAGATAAAAGAAAAACATCCCAATCGGGATGTTTTTTGCTATAATGCGAATTGATATGAAATTGGAATCAAATGGTATCTTAATCGGATTGCGGCCATTTAATGAACGTGATGCAATTGCACGGGTGTTCACGCGTGATTTTGGTGTGTTGGTCGGTATGATGCGGGGGGCAAACGTTGCGAAAAAAAATCGACCTTTGTTGGGCCAGGTTGGGGCAGTGTCATGGAATGCGCGTCTGGATTCACAGTTGGGGACGTTTCATTGGGATGCAGAAAAAAATCTGGGGGCAGCCATTATGATGAACCCAGGGGCGTTGCTGTGTATGAATGCTGCGTTTGAAATATTGACAACTTTGTTGCCAGAACGCGAATCGTACATGGATTTATATGATGAAACCCTGAATATGATTGAAAATCTGGGGGTGGGGGTCCAGAATACATATTTAATCTGGGAAATTAATTTGTTGCGCGATTTGGGATATGCACTGGATTTATCAAAGTGTTCGGGGTGTGGCGTGGTGGAAAATTTAAACTTTTTATCACCACGGACGGGACGTGCAGTGTGTGATAAATGTGCTGCGCCGTATATAAATAAACTGTATAAATTACCGGTAAACCTGGATACAACATTGCGATTTTTGGAAAATATTTGCGTGCAACAGGGGGTGGATGTGCCGGCTGTTCGTCGAATGATAAAAAACATTTAGTTTGTTATATTTATTCCTTGCGATTTGGTGAAAATTTGCTATTGTGAAAAACGTTCAACAGAAGAAGGAGAAAATCATGACTTGGACAATTTTAGTACTGGTC
This sequence comes from Alphaproteobacteria bacterium, assembly GCA_016301865.1. Taxonomy (GTDB): domain Bacteria; phylum Pseudomonadota; class Alphaproteobacteria; order Rs-D84; family Rs-D84; genus Enterousia. Next base: position 9,693 of record JAEDOP010000004.1, on the reverse strand, counting down.
TTGGGTATCGCTTTGTATATGTTCGGTGGCATGTTGCTGAAACAGGATACAAAAAAGCCGGTGGCTGGCGTTATCTGGGCAAAAAAAGCAATCAAAGTATTGGCAATCATTATTATGGCGGGCAGTATTTGCCGTCTGTATGTGCCATATTATTTGACATCTGTTAATCCTGCGATTATTCAGGAAATGGTCGAAGGTATGCAGGCACAGCAAAATGCAGAAAAAAACAAAGCAATTCGCAAATTGGTTCGTGAATCTGCATTTGAAATGAGTGAACATGCACCAGTCTTGGGCAATCCAAAAGCAAAAAAGACAATCTATGTTTGGACAGCCGCGTCATGTGGTTATTGCCGTCGTGTTCATGGCGAACTGGATCGTGTGTTAAAGGCACGTGATGATGTCAAGGTTGTGATGAAAAACTTTTCTATCCATGGTGTGATGAGTGATGGCCCAGCACGCGCAATGATTGCTGCTAAGATGCAGGATACGGCCAAGGCTGCGAAATTTGCAGATATTATTATGACAAAAGAATATCGTCCATCTGAAAACATCCAGGATCAGGAAAAATTGGCCGCGGCAATTGAAAAGAACCTGATGAAATTTGCCAAAGAAGCAGGCTTGGATGTGGATCAATTGAAACAGGATATGACCAGTGAAGTTGTAGAAATCGAATTGGCAAACGTTCGTGATTTGGCAAATCGTTTCGAAATCACAGGTACACCGTTCTTGATTATTGGCGAAGAAGCGTTCCCAGGCGCAATCCCAGCCGATCAAATCAATGCGGCATTGGATAAATAATTTTTGATTGCGAAAACAAAATCCCGCCAAATGGCGGGATTTTTAGTGGTTAGTGTTGGCACTATAATGTGCGGCAAATGCCGCACACATTCACTAAACACTTGCCACTAACACTAACCACTAAATTTTTATTTATCTTAGTTTTTGTTTGGGAAACAGGTGCGAGTGTATATGTTTTATTTTTGCTAGTATCCGTTCATAAAAAAATGGTTCGTTCAGCCATCTTTCTTCGCGGGCGGCGGCAATCGCCAATTTTTGTTCGGTTTGCTCGCAATCGGAACGTTAAAATGCAGACTGTAATTCTGTGTCGCGATAGTTTGGGTCTGTGACGGTGATTCCAAATTCATCCATTTTTTATCGTTTTGTTTTTAGACCACTTCGGTTACAGCACGTAGTGCGCCATCGCGTGATAATTGTACAACGCGAATTTTCTTTTTCATTTCTGCAATTAAATCGGTGCGATTGTATGCGGGTTGGGTGTGCAGAATGCGATCGGCAAATGCAGCATAGGCGGCATCCGCACTTTCCGCGTGAATCGTTGTGTAAAAATGGTCGTGGCCCGTCCCCAGCATTTCCCACAATACGGATGCATTGTCGGTTGATATTTCACCACCAATAATTACATCGGGTGTCATACGTACGACCAAGTCCAACAGGCGCGCATAATTAAAATCGTTCGTTTGTTCAGTACGCGACAGGACAAAATGTACACGGTTTGCCTGGGGGACGCGGATTTCACGTGCGTCTTCGACGGTAATTACACGGCTGTTTTTATCAATTAATGTCAGCATGTGATTTAAAAACGTTGTTTTCCCCGTTGCGGTTGCACCGGATACTAGTATCGGGCTGCCATCATTTATGGCGGACATTAATCGGTCGTATGGATCGTCAGGGCGGATGTTTTCGCGGGGCTTGACCCGTAATAATTGTTGTCCGCGGCGCAGATGATAGTTTTCAAAACTGGTGTCCGCGGCGCCGCCACCGCGAATGTTTAATGCGACACCGCCGGTAATATCGCGTTCGTCATACTGAACGTTCGGACCTGCAATTGCGGTAAAGCGGTGATTGCCGGGCAGGGTGGCATAAACCACCGGCATGCCATGAACCGGGTCAAATGGACGTTCGTAAATATTTGCAACAGTATGGATTAAATCAACCAAGTATTGTTTGCTTAATACTTCGGCCTGGTATGACACCCATGGAACACGTGCACCGTGCAGGCGCATCCAAACTTCGCCGGCGTGGTTGATGGCGATTTCTTCGACAAATGATGGCGAATAAAATTCCGCCAATGGTTTTAACAAAGATTCCAGGACTATATTTGACATCATTTTGATTTTATCATAAATCCTGACTTGAATCAAAAATCTTTATTTGTTAAAATCATAAAAAAGAGAGATTGAACATGAAAAAATCTATTTTGTTTGCATTGTTGGGTGTGCTGACTGTAGCGGGATGCGCGACGGACAAAGATGCGCCGTATAACGAAGTGGACTTTGCCCAGGGGGGCGAGGATGCACCACTGTATAACGAACGTACCAGTACATTTATGCAGTCTGATAACCAGTATTCAAATATCGATTCGTATAAGCCAAAAACAGCCGCAGAAAAAGAACAGAATTCAAATCGCTGGAATACATCGCGTATGGAAACACGCTGGCAGGAATACAAAGGGGCAATGGTTCGTGTCCAGATTCTGCTGGGGAATACCGATGTGCGTGAAATGCGGTTGCGGTTGATGCAGAATGCAGATGGTATGGATATCGATGGGGATTCGCGTACGGTTTTGGCGGCGGTGGCGGACTATGAAATGAAACGCGTGTGTGGACGCAACGCAGACAGTATTGTTATGGTTTATGACAGACCGTCGTTTGATGTAATGCGGCCGACGGCGTATTTCGACTATCGGATTGAGGCCGAAGGCGCAACAATGCGTGAATATGGTTTCAGATGTGTTTACAACAAATAATTAACAAAAAACAAAAGGGGAAAGTAATGAAAAAATTAGTGTCTGTTATGGGAATTATGGCTGCGTTGGGTTTGACGGGCTGTGGTGAAAAAGCACCGGTTGCGGAAAATGGTGATACAGTTGTTATCAATTTTGCAGGTTTCTTGGATGGTGTTCAGTTCCCAGGTGGTACAGCAGAGAATTTCCCATTGAAATTGGGCAGTGGTCAATTCGTCCCAGGGTTTGAAGAACAGGTTGTTGGTATGGCCGAGGGCGAAGAACGTGATATTAACATCACATTCCCAGAACAATATGTGGCTGACCTGGCGGGCAAGGCCGTTGTGTTTAAAGTCAAAGTAATTGACATTGTTGAAAAATAAAAAAATCCCGGCAAATGCCGGGTTTTTACTTTGATTTATGTCTTATATCAAACAGCCATTGTTTTATGCGGGGCATTTTGATGTATTCGTGTGCAATGTCGTGGGCAGCGTCGATTTTATCGTCTGTGCACAGGTTGCAGTTCACAGATGCACCAAGTAAATCGCATAAGTTGGCGTTATAGTTATTTAATATGTTTTCATCACGGGAATGAATCATGGCAGTGCGCAGGACTTCCTGATTCCGTTTTAGACGTTGTAATTCAATTGCATAAAATCCAGGTGTGTGTTCATACATAGTGGTCATATTCTAATGTAAAAAATTGTTTTGTCAAATTTTGTGATGGACTTGCATATCTTAAAAAAGTGGCTATATATATCATAAATTCGCGAATCGGGTTTTTGTATGGTATAATTCACAGAAAATAAAGGATTTTGTATTATGGCACTGATACCAATGGTTATAGAAGAATCGCCGCGTGGTGAACGCTCGTTCGATATTTATTCACGTCTGTTGCGCGATCGTATTGTGATGGTAAATGGGGAAATTGAACCAACAATGGCAAACAGTATTGTGGCACAGTTGTTGTTTTTGGAATCGGAAAATCCGAACGCAGAAATTTCTATGTATATTAATTCGCCGGGCGGTGATGTATCGGCGGGCTGGGCAATTATGGACACGATGCAGTATATCAAGGCCCCGGTTTCAACAATCGGTATGGGCTTGGTTGCGTCAATGGGGTCGGTATTATTGGCGGCCGGTGAAAAAGGTAAACGTTTCGTTCTGCCGAATACCCAGATTATGATTCATCAGCCTTTGGCGGGTGCACAGGGGCAGATTACTGATATGGAAATCAGAATGAATCAATATCAGAAAAACAAAAAGACATTAATCAAACAGATGTCTGAATTCACAGGGCGCAAGGAAAAAGAATTGTTTGATGCGATGGAACGCGATAACTGGATGTGCCCGAGCGAGGCTAAGGATTTCGGCCTGATTGACGGTATTTTGGAACGTAAATAATTCATAGTTTGTATGGGGAAACAGATATGAGTGATGATAAAACACCAAAAATGGAAAATAACCAGCAGTTTTGCAGTTTCTGTGGCAAGGCAGTTTATGAAGTAAAAAAGTTGGTCAGTGGACGTAATGTCTGTATCTGTGATGAATGTATCAATCTGTGTAATGATATTATGGCGGATGATAATCGTCGCGCAGTCAGCCAGGATGTCAAGAAATTGCCAACGCCATCCCAGATTTATAATTTCTTGAATGAATATATTATTGGTCAAGATACGGCCAAGCGTACGCTGGCGGTGGCGGTGTATAATCACTATAAACGTCATTCGATGGCAACCACGTCAGACGTAGAAATTCAAAAATCAAATGTGTTGTTGATTGGATCGACGGGTACGGGGAAAACACTGTTTGCCCAAACATTGGCGCGTGTGTTGGATGTGCCGTTCGCAATTGCGGACGCGACCACTTTGACCGAAGCGGGCTATGTCGGTGATGATGTGGAAAGTGTTCTGACGCGTCTGTTACAGAATGCGAATTTCGATGTTGAACGCGCAGGTCGCGGTATCATTTATATCGATGAAATAGACAAGATTTCCAGAAAATCAGAAAACCCATCGCTGACACGTGATGTTTCCGGCGAAGGTGTGCAACAGGCATTGCTGAAACTGATTGAAGGCACAGTTGCAAATGTGCCCGCCGGTGGTGCAGGGCGCAAACATCCAGGCGAAGCAACGGTGCAATTAGACACCAGCAAGATTTTATTCATCTGTGGTGGGGCGTTTGATGGCCTGAACAAGATTATTGGCAATCGTACATCGGCGCGTCGTGGAATTGGTTTTGGGGCACATGTCGAATCTGCCGAAGAACGTAAAAACAAAAGTTTCTTGAAGGATGTTGAACCCGAAGATTTGGTAAAGTTTGGAATTATCCCAGAACTGATTGGGCGTTTGCCAGTTATTACGACATTGCAAGAACTGGACGAAGACGCGTTGGTCAAAATTTTGACTGAACCAAAAAATGCGGTTGTAAAACAGTTTACCGCCAGGTTGGGTATGGATGGGGTTAAATTGAATATCACAGACGATGCTCTGCGCGCGATTGCAAAAATGGCGGTTGCGCGTAAAACAGGGGCGCGTGGTTTACGCAGTATCCTGGAACGGGTATTAATGCAGCCGATGTTTGATGCACCAGACAAAGAAGATTTGGCGGAAATTGTAATTGATGCGGATGTTGTTGATGGTAAAAAGTCGCCTGTTGAAATTATGAAGGAATCTAAAAAAGTCGCATAAAAATCCCCCCGCCATGTGGCGGGGATTTTTTTATGTAAGTTTTTTTTGGTGGTTTTGTTGCAAGGGGGCGGATTGCGTGATATTATCGTGTTGATAAAGGAATAAAAATTATGCAAAACGAATTATTGGCTGAATTACAGGCACGTGGGTTTATTAATCAGACATCTAATATGGATGGGTTGAACGATGCATTAAATGCGGGAAAAATTACGGCATATTTGGGGTCTGACCCGACGGCGGATTCGTTGCATGTTGGGCATTTAGTGCCGGTTATGATGATGCGTTGGTTGCAGAAATATGGACATAAACCAATTACATTGGTTGGCGGTGCGACGGGACGTATTGGCGACCCATCTGGTCGCGACAGCGGTCGCCCGATGATGACCGAAGAAGTGTTGGCGAAAAATGTTGCAGGATTGAAAAAATCATTTTCTAAGTTTTTTAAATTTGGTGATGGTGCGTCGGACGCGATTATGGTTGATAACTATGATTGGATGAAAAATTACAGTCATATGGATTTCTTGCGCGATTTTGGAACGGATTTTACTGTGCCACGTATGTTGTCGATGGATTCGGTAAAGCGTCGTCTGGACAACGGTATGACGTTCCTGGAATTTAACTATATGACATTTCAGGCGGTGGATTTCCTGACACTGTATCGCGAACATAATTGTATATTACAGACCTGTGGTGCAGACCAGTGGGGTAATGCAATTATGGGGATTGAACTGATACGCAAAAAGTTGGGCAAGGAAGCATTTGTTTTATCAACATCCCTGATTACCGATGCCAATGGAAATAAAATTGGAAAGTCGGCCGGGAATGCGGTTTGGGTGAACGAAGATAAAACAACGCCGTATGAATACTATCAGTATTTCCGCAATATATCCGATGATTTGGTGGAAAAATTCTTGAAAATATTTACAGAAATTCCATTGGATGAAATTGCGAAATTGTCTGCGTTGCAGGGGGCGGAATTAAATGTTGCCAAGAAACGTTTGGCGTTCGCAGCGACTGAAATTGCACATGGGACGGACGCCGCCGTTGCCGCCCAGGAAGCGGCGGATGCATTGTTTGGTGGTGGGGTGAATTCGGCCAATATCCCAAGCATGGAAATTGAAATGGCGGGCGATATGGGGATTTTGGATTTCCTGTGTGCAACCAAATTGTTCCCATCAAAATCCGAGGCACGCCGCACGGTCGAGCAGGGCGGAATCCAAATCGATGGTAATAAAATTACTGATCCGAAATCTGTTGTGGCGATGGCATCGGAATTCATGGTGCAAAAGGGTAAAAAAGTATTCTTGAAAGTGATTGTGAAATAATGAAGAAAGTAGTTGCAATATTTTCTTTGTTATGTTTTGCAATGGGGCCGGTGTATGGTGCCAGTGAACTGTCCAAGATTAATGCACAGATTAAACAGACCGAACAACAAAATAAAAAGCTAGAACAACAGGTCAAATCGTCCGAGCGCGAAGTATCAAAAACAAAAAAAGAATTGGTGCGCGCCGCAGACAAGGTTAGTTCCCTGGAATATCAGCGTGGCGCAATGGCAAAGAAAATTGCAGAACTGGATGCGCAACGTGAAAAAATTACCCGTGAAATGGAATCGAATCGGGCGCGAATATCGGATGCCGCCGCCAGTATTTTGTTCGTTGCGTCGCACCCCAGTTTTGATGCCAATGATATGCGGGAATATGTGCTGATGTCGGCGGTTTTGTCGGGGACGGCGCAACAGCTGGATGGGGAAATTGCGCGTGCAGAAGGGCAGGTGCGCGAACTGGGGAAAATTCGTGATGCGCGCGCCGTCGAAAAAGAAAAATTAGACAGAACCGCAAAAAAATATGCGCGCGAAAAAAAAGAGTTGGATAAACTGCTGAAAACACGCAGTGCGCAAAATGAAAAATTAAAAAGTGAACATTCGGCGCTGCAAAAAAAATTGCGCGAATTGTCGGCCCGCGCAAAAAGCATTTCAGAATTATCGGCTGGCGTGGGCAGTTCACAGATGTCAGCAGATGCCAGTTTTTCACGGCGTAAATTAAACCTGCCGGTGCGGGGACGCGTGGTGGTGCGATTTGGTGAAAAGACCGCGCTGGGGTTGAAATCAGACGGTTGGCGTGTGCGCACGCGTGGAGATGCGTTGGTTATGGCACCGGCAGATGGTGTTGTGAAGTTTGCGGACAGTTTTCGTGGATTTGGTCGTGTTGTGATTATGTCGCATAAAAATGGGTATAATACTGTGATGACAAATCTGGGTGATATTGATGTGACCCTGGAACAAGAGGTTCTGGCCGGTGAACCAATTGGGCGTATGAATCCAGATAAACCAGAAATGTATTTAGAGGTGCGCCGTGGCAACAATGCCATTGACCCCGCCCGGTTGTTCAAGGAAAAATAAAATCCCCCATCTGGGGGATTTTTAGTGGTTAGTGTTAGTGGCAAGTGTTTAGTGGTGGAATATATAAAATAAAAGTTTAATGTGGTGAATGCCGTTGATTCTCGCCGCCTTTGGCGGGGTGTGTCATGACTTTCTTGTTTTCAAACTCTAACATCTTATCAACTACACTTGGCTCTTCGGTCAGTGCGGCAAAGAAATGTGTTATTTTACCATAATGTGATTTGAAGGGCAGGGGTCAAAATCAACAACAGAATTCAATATGCAGGTTATGACATGAACACAAGTTTGTAAAGAAATTGACAAAAGCACGAACTTTTGGGGTTTCTGCTATTTGATTTCTGCATATACATTGGATTTCTGTTTCATAATTAAAATCCAATTCGTCCAAACAAACAAGATTTGTATGCGTTTCTTTGAACCATGATGGAAGAATTGTTATTCCGTCACCATCATTAACCAAACGAGATATTAACGCCAACGAATCAGACGTTGTATTCAAATGTTTGGCACGCTTTATAATATTTCTGAATTCTTGTAAATTTATATATCTATCAACCAGACATAAATTATGGTTTTCCAACAAATCATTCATGTTTTTCGGCATACCATTGGCAGACAGATATTTTTGACTGGTATAAAACTGTAATCGTGTTTTGAACTTAAACAAAAGGGTTCCAAGAATATTTGGGTGTACTGTTGGTTTAATAATCAAAATATCCATGTTGTTTATATCTGGTTCTTTTCTCATTAATAATTCCAAACGGATTTTAGGATATTTAGCATAAAACTCAGATAAATCTTTCATAAAAAAACTGCCGAACAAACCTTCTTCGGCCCACACAGACATATAGCCAGATAAATCATCTGGGTCTATAAAAGTATCTAAAATTTTATTAAGTAATTCTTCGATTGTGCATATATCATTGTATATGATTTGCGTAGAATTTGTTGGCTGACTGCCATCAAAATTTCTGTTGATAAGTTTGACCCCCAGCAAAGATTCCAAATTCTTGATCAGTTGGGACATATTGGAATTTTTTATGCCGTTTTTATTTGCAGCAATTTGAATGCTGCCTCTATCAACCACTTCTTTCAGTGCCAATAATTCTCGTAACAAAATTACTTTATTTTTTAGTGTCGGCATGTTTACATGTTATACTTTTAAAGTATTTTGTAAACAAAAATCTTTATTTTTTTATGCCGTTTATAAAGTCTACCACTGTTTTGCCCGTAGAATTTAATATTTTTGCAATGCTGCTGGTAGAAGGCCATCTTGGTTGCCCATATTTTGACCAACGCTTGCTTTTATTAAATGTTGTTGCGTCCATTCCTGATATTTTTGCCAATTTAGAACAAGACATTTTTTGCATTGATGCAAAATTATCTATTGCCTGCCATATATCTTTGTGTGTCATGTTTGACTCCTTTTTCTATGATATTATCATATTACTTTTAAAACGATATGTTGCAGCCTATTTTTATGAACCGGGTATATCAAAACAGATACACCTGTAAAAAAGACCGAAAATCTAGGGATTTTTAAATCAAAATGCCTGTTTTTCGTTATTTATTCCTATTTTTGCAGCATTGTAAACAGGCCAAATTCAGTCCGTATGCAACGAAAATCAAGTTATTCAAGTGCACAAAATAATGGGATTATATTGGTTATATTATTTGTGTTTGTCATTTCTTGTGTGCATTTGCGGTTGTGTTTGCCACAGAACCAAGCACTGTCGTGTTTGTATGTTTCAAGATAACATTCTTTTTGGTCGCCAAATCCATCTTGGACGGCAAATGCAATGCTTGTGCACAGAATCATAGAAATTGCGTTAATGTTTTTTTTATTTTATCCCCCGTTTTTG
>JAEDOP010000073.1 GCA_016301865.1 Alphaproteobacteria bacterium | reverse complement strand
TTAATAGAACGTTTGTGGAATAAGCACCAAGAAAGTAATCCATTAAAACTTCAAAAACTTTACCTGCATTGGTTTTCTAAGGTTTTTTACTTATAAAAAGTTATTCATAAAAAATTCTAAAAACAAAAAAATATGTTGATTTAATCGTTCTATTAAATTGAAGTGTGTTTATCAACCAAAGGATTAGAAAAATGGCGGTTATTGGGTATATTCGTGTGTCATCAAATAAACAAACGGTGCAACATCAACATTTTGAAATTCAACAATTTGCAGAACATAACAACATCAATGTAGACAAGTGGGTTGAAGAAACCATTTCTTCGCGTAAAGCGTTAAACAAACGAAAACTGGGGCAATTACTGGACGAATTACAAGACGGTGATATTTTGATTGCGGCTGAAATATCACGCCTTGGTCGTTCGTTATTGGAAGTTATGCGGATTCTGGAAACCTGTTTAAATAAAAATTGTCAGGTTTGGACATTAAAAGAAAACTACCGTCTGGGTAACGATATTCAAAGTAAAGTTATGGCATTTGCATTCGGTTTATCTGCTGAAATAGAGAGAAATTTAATATCACAACGAACAAAGGCGTCATTAGAAAGTGTTCGTGCAACCGGAAAACGTTTGGGGCGTCCGTTTTCTGCACAATCAAAAAAATTAAAGTTATCCTGCAATACAAAAAAGATTAAATATTGGTTGGATACAGGCATGACCAAATACAGAATAGCAAAAATGATGTCTGTATCCCCTGCAACCGTATCAAATTTTATCAGTCGGATGGGATGGTAAATTATTTCGCTTTTAACTCAAAAGATGCGGCATTAGAATTTGAACGATATCTTAAAACGGGCTCAGGATACGCATTCGCCCCATACACACATCCGCAAAACACATACAAATTATGAATTGACTTATATGGCCAAATATTATACTGTTGTGCGAGAGAAAATGTATAAAATATCATGCTTATTTTTTGTGCTTTTCGCGCTTTTATGCGAAACCGGTCACGCATCGGTGGCAAGTGCAGGATACGTTGACAACAGGGTTGAAGACCATGCAATAAATACATCAAACCCACACAACGTTACCGCAGCCCAGGTCGGACTGTCAGATGTTAAGAACGTTGATACAACAAATGCTGATAATATAACAAGTGGCACAATTTCTTATGATCGAATGCCGGTTGGTTCAACCGTAAACACAATTGCTGCTGGCGACGATACGCGTTTTTATACAATCCCAACATCGCGCCCAAGTGTTACCGCGCCAAGCGACGCTGTCTTGGTTTGGTTTGAATAAAATATTGTTGCTAATAATCTGTACCAAACTCAAATTCCCCTGTGCCGGAATTACCATAGAATTTCTGGGAAACAATATCAAACATCCCGTTTGAAGGAACGGTGTAATCCCCAATCTGCAATCCGGCGGGAACTGGTACCAAATGCATAACAACATCTGAACCAGATGTAATTATCACAGAATACACCTTTATCTTGGAACAAACCACCGCAGGAATGACAACAGATAACGATGCCATTAGCAATTTTGCACCGACTATAGTAGGCTTGTGACAGCCCCGAACCCATATCCCTATGGATTCAATTGATAGTATACAGTGAACCTGTAATAAAATCAATATATTATAAATTTTGTTTTACCCGCAATCAGATTTTTATATATATAATACAGTTAAATTTCTGCTGGTTGGGGCATATGTTGTTTTGTTGATATATATATATGGGGGCGGTGTGTATTTAGTTGTGTGTGTGGGTGCGATGGTACAGCCGGTCGTATTCGCGCTTTACCGCCAGCATTAGTTCCCGATGGGGACTGCGTTTGTCGCCATGAAACATAGCAGAGAAATCGCGAAATTCACAATCTTCCCAGTCAATAAAGGCGATGATTTTCATTGTCTTTAAGTCGACGATAAAATTATCACAAATATCACCCTGGGTCCAGCCGTACATGTATCCAGGCTTGGCAGTGCGTTTTGGTTTTAAATCGCGGATTGATGCGGGGTCAGACGTGCCGATGGTGTATATAAATTTGGCGATTTGTTTGGCCAAAGTGTCCAGATTTTTCATGGCGATATCCATCGGTATTTGACGCAGACCAACACCGTGGATAAATTCATAACGTCTGACAAGTTGGTTGTTGTGTTCAAAAATGTCAACGGCGGGGATGTGGATTGGCGAAATAGGTATAAAAGTATCCACAATACGTTTTTCACGAATGGTCAATTCGTCCGAGTTGCTGCGACGCAAGGGAAATTTAAAAATATATTCGTTGTTTACGCTGATTAACAGGTTGCGAGCCTGGTATCCGACGAATGTCTGAATTTTTTTTATTGGTTGTTTTATGTTCTGACGTATAAACCGTAAATCCGACAACATGGGCGAATTCAGAATAACACGAACGCGTTTGCGGGTGTCCTTGTTATAAATACATCCGCATATGATATTAGTAAAGAATCTGTGTATTGTGCCAGCCATAGTGATAGTAATCCTAGGAAATAAAAAAAATAGGCGCAAGGGAAAACTTTCAATTGAAAAAATGTATATTTAAGTATAAGATTGTGTGCAAAGTATAAAAGCCCCCATCGTCTAGCGGTTAGGACATCAGATTCTCATTCTGGCAACACGGGTTCGATTCCCGTTGGGGGTGCCAGGCTTGAATAACGGCACAAGAGAGTTGGGTATCCTTGTGATGCGAACCATCCATTCGTTGCTAATAACGCAACTCATGGGGTTCTGATACACGCGGATTCCCGTTGGGGGTGCCATCCGCTTACGCTACAGCGAGATTAAGGGTATATTGAGGTGTTTTGAGAAAAATAATAATGTTACTTTTGATATGACAAAAAAATCCCGCCATGTGGCGGGGTTTTTTGCAAACATTGCATTACTGGGATGTGGGTTCGGGGCCGTAAAAGACCCGTTGGGTTTGTTTGTGCAGTGTCCGCGTTTTTTATTATGTGATATTTTTGCCGGGCTTTGTATAGGTTTGTTTTCCGCCCTACATCGCGCGCAACAGATAACCGCGACGAAACATACATCTGCGATATGCGCCAACCGATTTTGATGTGGTGTTGCGGGGAACGGACATCAGGCTGCGCTGGCCGACGTCGCGGTATTCGTTTGACTGAAACGTGACCCACAGACCGTCCCAGTCAGGCATCATGCCAGATTGGTTCGGGGCAAGTAATTTTGCAATACGGGACCGGGGCTGGTGCGAGGGTTTGTTTATGCCCAGGCAAGATTTGTGATCGCGTACGAACTGTTCAGTGGTGACCGCTTCGTTTTCCCAGTTCAGAACCGTTGCGTCATCAATGCTGCCACGGTTGACAGATGCGCACGATGCCAGGAAAAGCGATAATAAAATGGTCGGAAAATATATTCTCATGTTTTATATTATAATTTAATTGCCTTTTGGGGGCAATAGTTTTTATAATGTGAAAAAAAGAGAGAAGGAACAACGCCCATGGCAATTAATGTGCAACAATTTATCAAGTTGGCAAATTATTATAATCAGACCGCTATGCTGATGTCAGCAATTTGTGTGCAAAAGGGCGGAATTGCAATGGAAAACTATGTCGGGCGATTCTATATGGCGGACGTGTTGGAATATGTGGTTGAATATGGACGCAGATTAATAGAGCAAAATAAAAATGTTGGTGCGGAAATTGTTGCGCTGGTTAATCGTTTCAGCGCCCAGTTCGAACGCGTGCGGGATTTAACAACGCCATCGCAAAAACCAATTCATGAAATGACATTGGAAGAATTTGAAAGGGTTATGAATATCTGAGCCAGTTTGCAGAGTGCAGAGTTCAGAGTGCAGTGAAAGGAGATAATGATAATGAAGTTTATGAAAAGTTTGATTGGGATGTTTTGTGTGGGGCTGGTTGTGGGGTGTGTGCAGAATAAACAGCAGGAACAGCCACTGTATGACAATATTACCGTTGTTGATGAATTGGTAATTGATGAAAATTCTGTGCCGATTTTTCCGAAAAAGGCCGCGTTGACCACGGATACGGCGCGTCGTTTTTCGGTTGAATTGCCAATGCGGTGCGAGGTGGACTGGAACAACCAAAGTGTGGTGTCGGTTGTGCCGTCGGAACGTATTGAAATGGTGCGTTTGGGTGCGGGTGATCCGTTGCCAGAATTACAGGTGTCAGATTATGAATTCAAGGATTTGACGGTGAAAAATGCGCTGGATAAATTGTTGGATGGGACAGATATTTCAGTGGTAGAACAGGGCGCGCTGTATGAAAAAATTACCGGCACAATTTCAACGGGTGAGTTGTCAGATGCGGTTGAACTGATGACGAAAATGGGACGTGTGTATTATTCGTATGATGCGCAAAATGGTGAACTGAATTTGTCGCATCGTGGAAAATGGCTGATTAAAATGCCACAAAATCAGACCATTATTATGGCGTTGTTGGATGCAATGCATGGGGCGGATATGCGTAATCTGTTGGTAGATTGGAGTGATAAAACCGTCGTGTTCGAAGGGAATTATCAGACAGAAC
>JAEDOP010000072.1 GCA_016301865.1 Alphaproteobacteria bacterium | reverse complement strand
CTGCGATTGCGAACCCAACCGAACGCAGGTGGTCTGTGATAACCTTGAAACTGGCGATATTTTCGGCTGTTTCTGCGACACCAGTGATATCGGACACCGCGCGTTTCAGATTTACAAACAAATCCGTGTCATAGTTATCTGTCTTGCCCTGCATAATGGACGCAAAACGTTCCAGTCCCGCCCCTGTATCAACATTTTGCTTTGGCAGTGGCGTTAAATTACCATTCGCATCGCGGTCATATTGCATAAACACGTCGTTCCAAATTTCGACCCAGCGTCCGCCATCTTCGTCCGCTGAACCCGGCATACCGCCCGGCAAATGGTCGCCCATATCATAGTGCATTTCGGTGCACGGCCCACATGGACCTGTTTCGCCCGCCGACCACCAGTTATCTTTGTCGCCCAGCAAAATAGCATCTTTGCCTGAAACTTTTTTCCAGATTTTTGCCGCCTCGTCATCACTGTAATGGGTTGTCACGACAATACGATTTGGGTCCAGTCCGAACACGCGTGTCAACAGTTCCCACGACATTTCAATTGCGCCTTCTTTGAAATAGTCACCAAACGACCAATTCCCCATCATTTCAAAGAACGTATGATGACGACCGTCAAAACCCACATCTTCCAGGTCGTTGTGTTTTCCGCCCGCGCGAATACATTTTTGAACGTCTGCGACGCGTGGCGCGAACGCCGGTTCGGTGCCCTGTAAAATACCCTTCCATGGGACCATGCCGGCAACCGTGAATAACAGTGTTGGGTCATTCGGTATCAATGACGCAGACGGCACAATCTTGTGTCCCTTGGATTCAAAATAGTCTAAAAATGCTTTGCGAATTTCATTGTATGTCATCTTTCAATTCCTTTGATTATCGTGGGTATTGTATAAAGATTACCCCACTGTTTCAATCATATATTTTAATTTTCTGGAAAAATTTTTATGCATCTAATTATTGCCCCATAGGGCGGCGTTGTTGTCATGCAACGCGGCGCGTATTGCCGCGTCATAACGTGCGATTGCGCGTGATATTTGTTGTGTCGGATTTTTTGTTGGTTGAATATTCATCCCATACTTGGTGGGGCATGTATCAACATCGGTCGCAATATAATTTATAGTATCCATATAAATTGGTGTGGCGCGTTCGTTATCATGCCGTGCGATAATATTCAGCGCCGACCACATCATCATATCAACCGGCGGCCGAAACGTCAGTGATTCATCTACATCTGATATTGATTGTAACGCGTTGTTCATAACATCTGCCATACGCAGTATCGCGGAATATCGCACCAAAGTCCCCGCCAATCCAACATGCGGTCGCACCAGATAGATATTTTCATTATCAATTGTGTAATTGGTCGCGTTCCGCGCCACGCGCAATACATCAATCAGTCGTGTTCGCACCACCGCCATATTCTGAATAATCGCGAAATTATTTTTTGAAACATTTGGGATTACGATATTGGCCAATATATCATCGTCATCCACAAAAATGAACCAGTCAGCATTTAACTTTTTCTTGCGCACGAAATCCACAATTGCCAACCGCGCCCGCAGTTGCCCAATATTATGCCCGCCGTTCACGACATACAATTTTCCCCGATACCCCAGTCTTCGAATATAACTTTTTTTTACTTTGGTATCTGGATTATCGTTATATATAATCAGTGTAAATTTTTTTCCCAATCGCGCCAACCCCGGAATCGATATCCCCAGGTATTCATTATACAACGTGGTCATCCCCACAATAATTCGCGTGCGCTTATCAAACATATGAAAATCTTAGATAAAAATTTGAAAAATTGCAATTACATAGTTATTTATGATATAATAAACCCAAAACGGGGGGATTATCTATGAAACCGACAATGTTGTTTACGATTATACTGTTAACATCAATTGTTTTGATGACGGTTTTTGATATAAATTTATCGCCCACAACCCCGATTGTGTTAAGTGCAGAAAACGCACCAAATGCACTGTTTGTATGCCCCGCGGCCAGCAACACTTGGGATATGTTGGCGCGTGGCTTGGGGCAATTTACGCGCCCACTGATTATTGGATTTTTCTTTGCGGTGATTTTATTATGCTTTTCATGGGCGTGGGCCATGTACCAGAATTTATTAAAGGACAAATTTGTCCGTGATGCATTTAAAACCCCCTGGGGATTGACCAAGATGTTATTCTGGGGCGTGGTGATTGTGATGCTGCTGGTAAAAACACCGAACTATTTCAGAACAGTTCACGTTAATGGTACAAATACAAACTGGGTTATGTGTGAAAGTAACACGCCCGGTGTACGCGCTGTACCTGCCGATGCGGTTCATCGTTAAATTAACTGTGAAAAAAAGGGTTGTTTTGTTTCAGCCACCCAATGGATGTATCCATCCCATGTCCATGTACAACCGCTGTGTCATCAGGCAAATCCATGTTATAAATATTTGCAATTGATTTCATCAGCATATTTTTATCGCCACCCGGCAAATCGTATCGTCCAAACGATTCCTGGAATACCGTATCGCCAATCAGCAATACTTTTTCATCTGGGAAATAATACGCCACGCCGCCCGGCGTATGTCCCGGCGTTTCAATAATATCCATAAACATACCCGGTAAAATTTCAGTACGATTTAAATCCAACGGGGTGGGGCGCACATCGTCCAGGCTGATTTTTGGCAATCCAAAATATTCCAGCAAATCATTTCCCCAACCAACTAATCTGAAATCGCCACTGTGCAGATACCACGGCACACCATATTTTTTTGCCAATGTCGGCGCACACGCAATGTGGTCTGGATGTCCATGTGTCGCGTATATCGCACGCAATTTCAACCCGCGCCCGTCCAGAATTCGCGTCCAGTCATCCGCGCGCCCCCATGGATCAAAAATAACGCACGCATCCCCCACCGTCACCATTATTGACTGTGTATTCTGTGGGGGCATTTGGAACAATTCAAATTTACTGTTTCTTAGGTTTTGCATTTTTGCGCACGGTTTTCTTTTTGTCTGATTTGGTTTCGCCGCCAAAAACAATTTCGCGAATTTCTGCACCGGTCAACGTCTCGCGCGTCAACAGTTCATTTGCCAACTTTTCAACTGTCTTTTTGTTTTTTGTCAGGTGCTTTGTCGCATCCATATGTGCCGCATCCAGCCACGCGCGAATTTCCGCGTCAACTAATTCAGCGGTCTTTTCAGACGCGTTTTCCAACGCGCCACGCACACCAAATGTGCCAACTTGATTAATTGCCGGCAATCCAACTTTTTTTGACAATCCTGCGGTTGTAATTGAATAACGCGCCAACCGCGTTGCCATGGCAATATCGCTTTCCGCGCCGGTTGTAATTTTATCCGCACCAAAGAATATTTCTTCGGCACACCGACCCGCCAACGCTATTGACAGGTTCGCCCGCACTTCGGCCAATGTCATAGACACCTTGTCATCAATCGGCAGGTGTTGCACCATCCCCAGCGCACGTCCACGTGGGATAATCGTTGCTTTGTGAACCGGATCTGCAATATCTTCGTACATCATGCTGACGAACGCATGTCCCGCTTCGTGATACGCGGTCAGTTTAATGTCTTCGGGGCGCATTTTGCGAATTTTACGCGGACCCATAATGATTTTATCGCGTGCTTCTTCAATATCATCTGGGGTAATTTTATCACGCCCGTTTCGAACTGCATGCAGGGCTGCCTCGTTCAACAGGTTTTCCAAATCTGCCCCCGAAAAGCCGGTTGTCCCGCGCGCAATATCTTGCAGGTTAACTTCGTCACCAACCTTAACCTTTTTTGCATACAAATCCAATATTTCACGCCGCCCCGCCATATCTGGCAATTCGATATAGACCTGGCGGTCAAAGCGACCTGGGCGCAACAACGCCGCATCTAACATATCGACGCGATTTGTCGCACCAATTACAATAATGCCTGTATCATTTGCAAACCCATCCATTTCAATCAGCAATTGATTCAGGGTCTGTTCACGGTCTTGGTCGTTATACGAATGTGTTGAACGTTTCTGACCAATGGCATCGATTTCATCAATAAACAGAATACACGGCGCATTGCGTTTTGCCATTTCAAAGATTTCTTTTATCTTGGCAACGCCCAGTCCAACGATAATCCCCGAAAAATCCGATCCCGACGCGGCAAAGAACGGCACATTTGCCTCTCCTGCGATTGCGCGCGCCAACAATGTTTTTCCCGTCCCCGGCTGACCTGATAACAGAACACCACGTGGCACACGTGCGCCCAATGACTTGTACTTATCCTTGTTTTTCAAGAAATCCACAATTTCAGACAGTTCCTGTTTTTCAGAATCGATGCCTGCGACATCTGCGAACGTTGTTTTTGGTTTCCCGGTCGCGATTTTAGTTGGATTTTGTCCAATCAAACTGCGACTGATTCCACCTGCGCCCCCACGACGAAATCCGCGCAAAATCCAGAATATAAACAACAATGTCAATGCCAGTGGCGCAAATGTTACCACCGCGTCAAACCACCCACGCGATGTATCAATCGTAATTGCTGTACCCGATTCAGACAGTTTCGCCAACATTTCTGGGTCATATGTAATTGTTGCGGTATATTTTGTTCCGTCACTTAACGTGCCCGACGCATCATTACCGTTAATCTTCATTGTCTTGATTTCTGGTGCACGACGCAGAACATCTGAAAACGACAATTCAATTGGCTTTGCCTGATTTGTATTTGGCATTGTCGGCATATTGGCCGGCGTAAACCCGCCGA
>JAEDOP010000071.1 GCA_016301865.1 Alphaproteobacteria bacterium | reverse complement strand
GAATCTGTGCGCAAAATGGAAAAGATTTCCAGCACATTAAACAGTTTGGGAATTTTATTGGTGTCTGCAATAATCGCCTGGGTTGTGTTGGGGACGTTTCAGATGCAGGACCAGATTACCAGCATGCTGTCATAAAACCGTCATTTGGCGGTTTTATGACAATACGCAAAGAGCAAATTCCCCGTTGCTAGGAGTGGGGGCAGAACCCTCCCCGTCGGCATAGCCGCCACCCCTCCGGTGGAGGGGAATTACACCATAAATGGCAGGTTTTCCAATGTGCCTTCGGCGACGCGGACGTTGACGTCAATCATCATAAAGACAGAATCTGGTGTGCGCGCAGCGTTATTGGAAAAGATTTCTGAATCCAGCAGGTGGCTGGTGTTAACAGATAATTTGGTAATCAAATAGTCGTCGTCCAGCAGTGTGTAAATCGGTCCGATGTCACGTGGTGTGTTTGCGCCGATTTCATGCTCGTTCTGGGGACAACGCAGGCCGTCCATTATCGTTTTTACACGGTTGTCAATGTCAGAACGTGGAACACCAACGATTTCTGGGTGCAGCATTTGGATGTCCAGTTCTGCAATCAATTTCAGATTTGGTGTAATAATTGGATTCCAATCGATTCCACCGACGTGGCGGGTGGTAATTGGACTTTTAGTTGGGTTGGGCACCATGTACTGGGTTAAATTGTTCCAAGGGCTGTGTTCAACCAATTTTTTTAGTTGTGGATGAAACTGCATACGGATGTCGGCAATATGCTGGGCCCGTTTTTTTGGATTAATCAAAATATCGCCAAAATATAATAATTTGAATTTCATATTATTTACCCCTTTGTTCTAGGATTTCGCGGAACATTTCAAGCCCCAGTGGGTGCAGTTTATAAAAGTTTGCACGGTGCGAATTCTTAGGATTTATGATAAGATCGCGTTTGTACGGACCCTGGATTATTTTAGTGCCGCGTCTGAATTCAGATGCCATGGTGGATTGAATTGTTTCCAGATCGTATTTTTTATCAAATTTTTTTACCAAATCGCGTGCAGTCATAAAATCGTCTTTGGTAAATTTTTGTGTTGTGTCAACCATTGTTTTTATCCCCTTTTTCCTTGATAATTATACCAGAAATTGCTATGTTTTACACAGAAAAAAGAAAGGAATGTTATATGGCAGTTAATAATGAATATACAGGTGATTCGATTAAAGTCCTGAAAGGGCTTGAGGCCGTTAAAAAACGCCCGGGTATGTACATCGGTGACGTGGGCGAGGGTGGTAACGGTCTGCACCATATGATTTACGAAGTTGTTAATAATTCTATTGACGAAGCAATGGCAGGTTATGCCGATACGGTCTATGTTTCACTGAATGCAGATGGTAGTGCCACAATTCGTGATAATGGGCGCGGTATGCCGTTTGATATCAATCACGATACAGGGCGCAGTGCGCTGGAATTGATTATGTGCGAATTGCACGCCGGTGGTAAATTTGATAACGAAGGTAGTGGTGCGTACAAGGTTTCGGGTGGTCTGCACGGGGTTGGTGTGTCGGTGGTGAATGCGTTGTCAACGTGGCTGGAAGTTAAGGTGTGGCGCGGTGACAAAGAAGCGTTTATGGCATTTGCCGACGGTGTGCCGACATGTGATTTGAAAATTACTGAAAACAAGTCTGGGATTGAATGTGGGACAGAAGTGACATTTAAACCGTCAC
Organism: Alphaproteobacteria bacterium; assembly: GCA_016301865.1. GTDB lineage: Bacteria > Pseudomonadota > Alphaproteobacteria > Rs-D84 > Rs-D84 > Enterousia. Next base: position 3,051 of record JAEDOP010000071.1, on the reverse strand, counting down.
CGGATACGTTTACAGGGACTGAATTTAGTTTCGATACATTGGAAACATGGTTGCGTGAACAGTCTTATTTGAATGCAAATGTTAAAATTATTCTGGAAGATTTGCGTGGCGGGGAAAAGAAAGAACGCGAATTCCACAGCGTTGACGGGTTAAAGGGATTTGCGACATATCTGGATAAGTCCAAGGAACTGTTGAATCGTGACCCAATCCAGATGATTAAGCAGATTGATGATACGTACATTGAAATTGTGTTGCAGTGGACAACGGCGTATACGGAAACATCGTTGTGCTTTACCAATAATATTCCAAACCGTGATGGTGGAACGCATTTGGCAGGATTTCGTGCGGGACTGACGCGTGCGATTAACAAGTATATTTCTGAAAAGGGTACGAAAAAGGATATTAACCTGTCGGGGGAAGATTTCCGCGAAGGTTTGACCAGTATCGTCAGTGTGAAAATTCCAGACCCAAAATTTGGTTCACAGACCAAAGATAAGTTGGTGTCCAGTGAAGTGCGTCCAATTGTGGAAAGTACTGTGTCGGAATTGTTGTATGAATTCTTGGATGAAAATCCAGCAATTGCAAAAACTATTGTTGACAAGATTATCGAAGCCGCCACCGCACGTGAGGCCGCGCGCAAAGCACGCGAATTGTCGCGCAAGAAAACAGGGCCAGAACTTGGCGGTTTGCCGGGTAAATTGGCGGGATGTTCAGAACGCGACCCGGCAAGGTGCGAACTGTTTATTGTAGAAGGGGATTCGGCGGGTGGTACAGCCAAACAGGGGCGCGACCGCAAAACCCAGGCGATTTTGCCGTTGCGTGGTAAAATTTTGAATGTCGAACGTGTGCGCTTTGACAAGATGTTAGGGTCGGATACGATTGGTGCGCTGATTACAACAATGGGGGCAGGTATTGGCAAGGATGACTTTGATATCGAAAAAATGCGTTATCACAAAGTTATCATCATGACCGATGCGGACGTCGATGGTCAGCATATTCAGACGCTGTTGATGACGTTCTTTTACCGGCATATGCCACAGGCGATTGAACGCGGGTACATATATGTGGCGAAACCACCACTTTATGGGGTGACACGCGGGAAACAACAAATCTATTTACAGAACCAACGTGAAATGGATGACTATTTGATGGAACAGTTGGCGACCGACGGTATGATTGAAACATCCACAGGTGTCCAGGTGTTCGGGGCGGATTTAAAACGTCTGTTGGGATTGGTGTTGGATATGCGTAATATCTTGCAACCGCTGAATCATATTATGCCGCTGCGCTTTGTCGAAGCGTTGGCGTTGAATGGTGCGTTCGAAAATGAAAGCGCTGATGTGTTCGAAAATGTTCAGCGTATGCTGGATGCCCAGGAATTAGAATTCGAACGTGGGTGGAAAGTATCGTCCAATGAACATGGTATCGAAATAACACGAACGTTGCGCAGCGTGCGTGAAACATATGTGTTGCCACGTGAAAAATTAAACGGTATGGAAATTCGCGCGTGGCACAAAATGGATGGACGCGATGAATTAATGGAAACATTTAGTAAGCCAACAGTACTGGGGGTAAAGTCCAAGAATCAGAAAATCTGGGGCGCGTTAAAGTTGCTGGATACGGCATTTGAATATGCGAAAAACGGATTAAAGATTCAGCGATACAAAGGTTTGGGTGAAATGAACGCCGAACAGTTGTGGGAAACAACAATGGATCCAAATCATCGTTCGCTGTTCCAGGTTAAAATTGATGACGCAGCCAAGGCGGACGAAGTTGTGTCTATGTTGATGGGTGATATTGTGGAACCACGTCGCGATTTTATCGTGGAAAATGCGCTGGATGCGAATTTGGATGTTTAACTGGTTGGCGCAGGAATTACTGCGCCATGAATTTATATGTGGGGATGATTATGGCAGATGGTTCGGATGCGTTGAAGCGGGCGCAGATTGATTTGAAAAATAGATTAAGATTATTAGATAATCGTTTTGGTGAACATTCGCCAATAAACAATGATATGTTGCCAAATATGCCACAGGGCAGTGCTGTTATTGTAACACAGAGAGTAAAAGAAGTATTAAGTTTAATTCAAGATATAACACAAGCAGAGAAAAAAGAGATTCCTTTTTTGTTGTATGGTAAAAATGAAGGGCAGATTGTTTTTATAAACGAAGTTGATGCAGAATTGGATAATTTAAGTGATGTGAAAGCTAATCATGCAACATTGGTCCCGGGAATGCAAAGGTTTATAAGAGAATCAAAAAAAGATGGTAGTGATATAATTGTACATGGGCATTCACATCCGATGACAAGTGAATATAATAAAAGTTTTTCACTGGGTGATATGAATGCGTATAAGGATTTTCGCCTGGATAACGGGGTTTTTAGAACCGGAAAAATAGAACTTTGTTCTTGTTTGCTGGTTGCTGGTAATTATAATTTTTTGTTCTTTGATGGTAATGATTATTATAAATTTAATGATGTTTTTGTGCAGGCTGAAAACGGTGATATCATTGAACAGTTGCCGTGTTATAAGAAGGGGCTGGGTCTTTATCGTGGAAATGAACGTGGATAAAATAGGGGATATTATATGTTTGAATTGCCAAAGATTATTAAAAGCGGGCCAAGTCAAAAAGAAAAACTGACCGAGGAATTACATAAATTAGAGGCCGAGATTGAAGCACTGGGGACGGCGGTGTCTGATTCACAAATTTGGCATAAAAAATCGCGGATTGAGTGGATTAAAAAACGTATCGCAGAACTGGAATCGCCGGCGGCTAAGTTTAATGCGGGGACTGATAAGTTAAACGATATGATGGCGGCGCAACAGTCGCAATTGACACCGGAACAAATGGCGGCGGCCATGGGGGTGGGGCGCGAATGATTGATTTTTCGCGGGATTGGTTTTTTGATTTAGATGCGCGGTTGCGTGGGGCGGGGTTGGACAGCGATGCGCAATCCTTTGACGAGATTTTGGAAAACCTGCGTGCGCGAAAAATTTATGATGCGGATGCATTCGCAGGGCACTGTGCATATGTAATTCTGGCGGGTGGA
>JAEDOP010000070.1 GCA_016301865.1 Alphaproteobacteria bacterium | reverse complement strand
CATTTTGGGATTTTGTTAATTCTTCTGCCAATACCAAAGATTATAATATATTTAAGTCACACAAAGACCGTCAAAAAAATGCCGATGCAAAAATGACAGGTGGCACAATCAGCAATATGCAAGACAGATTTGACACATATTATGCAACAAACAATATCGGTCGTTAGAGTAAAAAATGCTGACAAAACATAGGTGTTGTCGTACTATGGTACACGCAGGCATAAAGGGCTTTACATGTCAACACAGTTTAATTCATATACGCCGTATCAACGACCTGGTATATCAAAACTACATATCCCGTACGCGTTGGCAAACAATGATTTTGATAAATATAAACAATTAAACAATTTACAAAAAAAGTTCGCTCGTTGGATTATTATGCGCCGAATAAGCAACATAAAACAATGATGAATATTCTTTCTACAGAACGTTCCAACTTGGAATGTTCTCAGAGACAAGAGTCAGAACAATATGAACACGAAAAACAGAAAAAACTTAATAAGTTATATAACGAAATAGAAATAATGAAATCGGGATACTACACTTATATTGTAAGCAGTGTAACAATAACAACCGATATGTCTGTATGTAAAATTACAGGGTCGCGTCGTCCATTGTACGTTTTAGGATCTACAAAAGAAATAAGTAGGAAGCTTCATGCACACAATTATAAACAAACCAGTAGAAATTATCCGATAGTCCAGAATCATCCGCTAATACTTGATTTTTTTGGTGATTTGTGATATAATATGGACATGCGTCATCGGAATCGATGGCGTTTGTTTTTTTGCCCCGCCTGCTGGCGGGCTTTTTTTATTTTCATGAAAACAAAAAGGATTACTTATGACACGTGTATTACAACTGCGACGTGGCAGTACCACGCAAAATGATAACTTTACCGGTCTGCCCGGCGAAATTACAATGGATACAGACGCCAAGACCGTGCGTATTCATGATGGCGAAACGTTGGGCGGATTTGCACTGATGCGTGCAGATAACGCGGCAACCAACACCGGAACATTTGATATCACAACGGTTTCTGATGAATTTTGGACAGATATGGTCGCGCGCCACGCGCCTGCGCCATTTACGGTTGCAAAATCAACCCCAATCCAGATGAACAGTAAAACCAGTCATGTAAACTGTATATTCAGCACCGCCCCCATGCCAACATTTGTGCGGGTTGCGCTGATTTGCCAGAATGACCAGGCCGGATACACCACAGGCGACGAAGTGTGGTCGTTTGGAATTGGGGACTGTGCCAATATAACACCAAACTGTTTTATTGATGGGAACGGACTGAACGTGCGCTTGATGGTTGGTGCACAAACGTACTGGGCCCCGCATCGCGACACAGGAATACGAACACAACTGAGCGATGAAAATTGGCGTATTTTATTCTATGTTTATTATTGAAAATCGTAAAAAACATTGCTATGCTGTGCGCCGAAGAAGAAAAAAAGGATTTCATATGTATATACTTGCATTAAATTGTGGTTCTTCGTCCCTGAAATACCAGGTCTTTGACGCAGGCACAAAAAGCGCCATTGTCGGTGGCAATGTTGAAAAAATCGGTTTGCCAGATTCTTTTGTAACCCAGAAATATCCAGATGGCACAAAACAAAAGAAAGAAACACCAATGAAAAATCATGACGAAGCGTTGAATGTTGTTTTGTTCATGTTGCGCGAAGCGTCTATTGACCTGAATGAAATTGGTGGCGTGGGTCATCGTGTTGTTATGGGTGGCGATAAATTTGCATCGTCTGTTGAAATCACAGACGAAGTTATCAAGACAATTGATAAATTGTCACCACTGGCGCCATTGCACAATCCGCCGGCACTGCGTGGTATTATGACTGCGAAACAGTTGTTGCCAAATGCGAAACAGGTTGCGGTATTTGATACTGCGTTCCACCAGACAATGCCTGATTTTTCATATCGCTATGCCGTTCCACGTGCATGGTACACGGAATTGGGCGTACGTAAATATGGTTTCCACGGGACCAGCCACCTGTATGTGTCTAAACGTGCGGCGGCAATGTTGGGTAAACCGGCCGCTCAGTGCAACTTGATTACAATGCATATCGGTTCGGGTGCGTCTGCAACGGCCATTCGCAATGGTATTTCGGTTGATACATCCCTGGGGATGACACCGTTGGCGGGTCTGACCATGGGAACACGTCCAGGCGACCTGGATCCAGGTGTTGTTCTGTATGTTATGGAACAGTTGAAATTGTCACCGGCCCAGATGCAAACACACTTAAGCAAGGATTCAGGTTTGAAAGGCTTAACCGAATGTTATGCCGACCGTCGCGATGTCGAAGAAAACAAAATGACCAACGATTCATGCCGTCTGGCCATTGATATGGAAGTGCAAAATGTAAAAAAATATATTGGCGCATTCATGGCCGAACTGGGTCGCGTTGATGCGGTTGTGTTCACTGCCGGTGTTGGTGAAAACGACGAATATCTGCGTGGCAAGTTCTGTGAAGGGTTGGAAAACATTGGTATCAAATTGGATATGAAAAAGAATAACGAAACATTGGTGCGCAAAGGTGCAGGCGAAACAGTTATCAGCACACATGACAGCCCGGTTAAGTTATTTATGATTCCAACAAACGAAGAATTGGTAATTGTCGAAGATACCTTGGCGATTATGAACAAGAAATATAATCCAAATCACTTGTTAATGGATTATAGTTTCGCCCGGAATCAAAAACAAAAATAAAGAATCCCCCAAATGGGGGATTTTTATTAACAACCACCGGTCATGTTGCCAATGATTTTAGAAACCGAGATATCCTTGTGCAGCAGGAAATCATATTCACAATTACCAGATTTATAAGAACCTGTGCAGGCCGCCAGTGTCATAACAGCAAACAATGCCAATAATGCTTTTTTCATGTGTTCTCCTTTTGTTTATGGTCAACATGTGAATTATATAAGAACACATTCCTGTTTTCAACATTTATATGGCGTTTTGTATCCAATGAATATGAAATCCACAAACCGCAATAATGTCAAAGCGCGCATTACCACCCCACCCTGTTTTCATAATATACGTTTCCGCCGCACGGCGCAGGCGCGCCGCCTGGGCGGGCGTTACCGCATCACAAGCGGTGTGGATGGTGGGGCGATTTTTAACCTCTATAAAAACAAGTAATTGTCCGCGGCGGGCAATGATATCTATTTCAGCACGCTGCGTGTTGCGGCCAGTAATATAACGCGACTGAACAATCCGAAACCCGTGCAGGCGCAAATAAGCACGCGCCAGAAATTCGGCAAATAAACCCCTGGAATACGTTGTATTATGAGACATGAAACATGAGATATGAGACATGAGAATTATACCTTGGCGATAAGCCCCGTTAACATTTTGTGAATTTTATTTATGTCTGATAGTAATGATATCTTGGTCTGTTCTGGAATAAACCCAATATCACATGACAATGTTACTTGGAACCGCAATTCAGCAACTGAACCGCGAGCAATGCCTATGAAATTTTTCATTTCTGCGTGTGATATTCTGGACCCGCCTTCGGATAAATTGGAGCAAATCGAAACTGCTGCTCGGCGCATTTGTGATACTAGGCCATAAATTTCTTCACGAGGAAAAGTCTGTGTAATGTTATATATTTTGATGGTTAAATCATGCGCATATCTATAAACATCCAGATTCTCAATATTTGATATCATGTCTCATATCTCATGTCTCAGACTTTTTAGTGCAACGCGTTAAAAAGCATATGGTTTGGCCCGGAAATTTTCGCGCGCAGACTGGATATTTTTTACCAAGTCCGATGCATTGCGACCGTTATCAATCAAATCCAACGCACCATAATATGCAATCAACATTGGGTCGTATGAATTCGTACTGGATATCCAATGGTCGTTGCCAGAATTTGGCGCACCATATTTGTCCAAGACGTTTTGCCAAAACACCAGGATTTTGTTTTCGCGTTGCTTTTCAAATTTTTCGGCCGCCCCTTCGACTTCGTTAACGTCGTTATTATAAACAACACGATAAACGCGATTGTCGGTTGCGTTACTGGTGAAATATACAACAATCGTTTCCCCGGTGTTTTCACGCACCAGATGTAATTCAGACGCATACAACAGGCCGCGATTACGCGCCAGGCTGTGGATACATTTTCCAATTCCGCCGGTATTACTGTGCCACCAGACCGACATTCGTAATCCAGGTTATATTTCCAATCAGGGTGGATTGTGTATATTATGCTGTCCCGTTCGCGTGGCGCGTACAGGCCACGTTCGCGAAAAAACAATGTGTACACATCGTCAAACGACATCCCCAGCATAATGCCGGCGATATCAAACGATGCAACCGACGCAACCGACGCACCGGAATTTAAATCTACATCTTCCATTGTTATATCGGCATCCGCACTGTCCACAATTGCGAAATTATCAAAATCAAACGCATCAGATGCCGCACAGGCGGGTGCTATAAACGCCATACATAAAATCGTAAAAATTTTTAGCATCTGTTTCATATAATCCTATTATTCCCGTTTTAGCCGTGCGATGCAACATCAATAACAACAAACTTGAACACGGCGGCGGGATCACCACCGGATTCCAGGTAATCTTCGACCGATTGTTTGCCAACTGTGTCACGCATGCCCGGCGCATAGTTTATCCCCAGATATATTGTGCCACGCGTGACATCCGGGGCCGACGCAAAATTATTCGGGGCGCGCCATGTCCGCAGTTCATAATTTACAATCCAATATTTGTTATTGGTATCGGGTGTAACTGAAATTA
>JAEDOP010000069.1 GCA_016301865.1 Alphaproteobacteria bacterium | reverse complement strand
TAACCCCTTGTCCTTAATTGCGGAAAATTCTTCGACATAGTCGGCGGGCGTTTTGGTTGATGACGTCAGTAATGATTTGATGACGTTTTTCTGGTCGTCTTCGCCATAGATAATAAAGTCGCGGCGCAGGCCTGCACGTTCGGCGTTGGCACGTAATATACGCAAACAGATTGAATGAAATGTCCCACACCAAATGTCACCTGAATACCAATCACCGTTAGACAAAGATTCCAGGCGTTTTTTCATTTCGTTGGCGGCCTTGTTCGTAAAGGTTAGGGCCAAAACATTCCATGGCATTGCCAGGCGATTGTTCAATATGTATGCAATGCGCGTTGTTAAAACACGGGTTTTACCGGTGCCTGCGCCCGACAGAACCAACAGCGGGCCCGCAGTTGTTTCAACCGCTAAACGCTGTTCATTGTTAAGATTTTCTAGCATTAATTCCACCGTTCTATTATAATACCCGCGACAATTATTATCAAGGGTTGGGATTGGATATGAAACGTGTTATCTGCTTTGACATTGAAACGACTGGGTTTGAATATATGCGTGGCGATCGCGTTATTGAAATCGGCGCGGTCGAAATAATTGATGGAAATATTACAGATAATAATTTCCACGAATATATTAATCCCGAAGGGAAAATTATCCCACCAGATACATATATGGTTCATAAAATCTCGAACGCGTTTTTGGAAGATAAACCAAAAATGAGTGAGGTTGCACCGCGGTTCTTGGAATTTATTGGCGACAGCCCGATTGTCGCACATAACGGATTGGACTTTGACTTTCCATTTGTAAACTTTGAATTGAATAAGTTGGGGCTAAAAACAATTCCACGTGAACAGATGATGGATACACTGGTTATCGCGCGAAATCGTGTGTTTGGGCCAAAAAGTTATACGCTGGATGCGCTGGCAAAATGGTATGGAATTTCATTGACGGCGCGTGCAGATGCGCACGGGGCGTTAATCGACTCGGAAATTCTGGCACGCGTTTATCTGGAACTGGAAAATACCGCACCAGCCCCAGATGTGTCGGAAATTATTGCAAAGCAACATGCCGCCATGCTGGCCCACCCTAAGGTTGGTGGTGATTTTCCATATCGGAAATTCGAAATACCAGCGGCAGATTTGGAAAACCACACGGCATTTATGGAAAAGATAAACAAATAAAATCCCCGTTTGGGGATTTTTGAGACAGGAGACATGAGATTGGAGATATGAGATATGAAAAAAATCCCCGTTTGGGGATTTTTTTATTTGTCGCGGATTTGTGCGTTGCACTTTTTTTCAACCGCAGATATTACCGCGTTTTGAATTGTCATCAAATCCGTGTCAGACATATTGTCAGTTGGTTGAATTGTAATTGTAAATGCAACAGACTTTTTACCGTCACCTAATTCAAACGAATCAAAAACAATAATGTCTGTGATTCGCGAATCCGCAGAACGTGCGGCAGATGTTAATTTTTCCGCCATTGTGTCCGCATCTACAATAAATGCAAAGTCACGCGTTATCGGTTGAAATTCAGACAAACGTGGTTCAATGCCACCCCTGCGCGACGGCAGATTTTTAACATCGTCCACAATCGCGATGACTGTGTTTGTTTTGATACGTAATTTTTTTGCAATGGACGGATGCAATTCACCAAATTCAGCGATTTTCTTTTTACCCTGCATCAATGCGGCATAGCGGTATGGGTGTGCCCAACGCGGTGCGTCGTCTGTCGAAATTGTAAAACGGCCACCCGCCATTAACGCAATCAAGTCAGCCTTGACATCATAAACATCAACATTGCGGCTGCGCGATGCCCAGTGCTTTGGTGATGTTGCGCCTGTGCGAACAATACACAGTGAAGTATGTTGCATATTCGGCACGTCGCCATCAAACACGGTTCCCAATTCGAACAGATTTAAATCGGAATATCCGCGCTTTTCATTATTAGACACCGCCATCAACAATCCGTACATCAGGCCATTGCGCATTGTGTCATAGTCCGATGTGATTGGGTTTTCAATTTTTATGTTTGGTTTGTCTGACAACAACTGTTCAATTGTCAGATTACCAAATCCGAACGAACGACATTCGTTTAACCCGCGTGATGCCAATAATTTTTTAATATCTATTTCATGCGTATCATGTGGGCGCGCATCACCAATTGTGTGCGCAGACGATGTTGCGATTTTTTCATAACCATAGATACGAATCAAATCTGCAACAACCGTTTCTGGAATTTGAACATCAACACGCGCCGGTGGTGGTGTTAATGTCCAATTATCCCCTGATGCCTTGATTTCATACCCCAGACGGGTCAAGATTTCATGCTGGGTATCAGACGGGATATCAAAGCCGGTCTTTTTCATGAAATACGACGGCGTGTATTTGATTTTAACATCTGGGGCTGTGTCTGTGCCGGTGGCAAATGCGCCAACAATTTTACCACCGCACGCATCCATTATAATCTGGGCAGCGCGCATAGCGGCCACGCCCGTTATAGTCGGGTCAATGCCACGTTCATAACGATATGACGCATCGGTCGATATACCCAATCTTTTTGCGGATTTACGAACAGATACCGGGTCAAAATACGCCGATTCCAGAATAATATTTTCTGTTTTATCCGTTGTGGACCCGCGCGCGCCACCAATAACACCCGCCAATGCCAGAATTCCAGACGCGTCGGTAATAACCATATCGGTTTCGGATAATTGGTGTTCGTTGCCGAACAGGTCTGTGAATTTTTCGCCATTGTTTGCCATACGCACAACAATGTCGCCATTGATTTCGTCTGCGTCAAAACAGTGCATAGGTTGCGCCATATCATAACAGATATAGTTCGTCGCATCGATTGGTGCGTTTTTCGGATTTATACCAATCGCCGCCAGGCGCGATGCGATTTTTTTATCACTTTGGCCGATTTTAATACCGTGAATTTCAATCATTTTATACGCACGACATTTGTCGGTTTCAAGTTTGACAGAACGCGCGGACGCAATATCCTTAAATTCTGGGTCATTTGGTGCGACATATTCGCCCAGCCCCGCCGCAGACAGGTCACGCGCAATACCGCGAACCGACAAATAATCTGGACGGTTTGGTGTAATGCCGGCATCAAAAACTGTTTTTGCATCAACAACCGGTGTGCCAATTACCGTGTCAGATGGCAATTCGATAATACCACTGTGGTCGTCACCAATACCCAATTCACGGGCAGAACACATCATACCATTTGACACAACACCGCGCAATTTACCGGATGCGATTTCATGTCCATCAATAACACAGCCCGGCACCGCCAGCGCAGATATTAATCCCACGCGCGCGTTGGGTGCGCCGCATACAACCTGGCGAAGTGTGCCTGTGCCATCGTCCACCATCAATACGTGCAGGTGGTCGCTGTTTTCGTGCGGTTTGCATTCAACGATTTTTGCCGCAATCGGTGGAATTGGGGATTGTAAATCTTCGACTTCTAGCCCGATACGAGTCAAGGTATCTGCGATTTGCGCGGCAGACGCATCTGTTTTCAAATATTCAATTAACCAATCATATGTCCACTTCATTTTTTCCCCCGTATTAGAACCCAGCCGATTTTAACCAACGAACATCACTGTCATAAAACTGACGAATATCGTTCAGACCGTATTTTAACATTGCCAAGCGATCCCAACCAAATCCAAAGGCAAAGCCCTGGTATTCGTCTGGGTTTATACCACAGTTGCGCAAAACGTTTGGATGCACCATACCTGCGCCCATGATTTCCAGCCATTTATTACCACGCCATTTCAAGTCAATTTCAATAGATGGATCGGTAAACGGAAAGTAGGACGGACGAATACGCAGTTCAATATTATCAATGCCGAAAAAGCGCGATAAAAATGCACGAACATCCGCAATTAAATTCGACATGGTAATGTTTTTATCGATATACAACCCTTCGATTTGATGGAACATTGGGCTGTGCGTTGCGTCCATTTCTTTGCGATATGTCGAACCAATGCCGAACATTTTAATTGGCACAGATTCAGATTCCATTGCACGAATTTGAATCGCAGATGTCTGGGTGCGCAACACATTGCCATTTGACAAGAAAAATGAATCCTGCATATCACGGGCCGGGTGATGTAATGGCGTATTCAATGCGGTAAAATTATGCCAGTCATCTTCGATTTCAGGACCGGTATGCATGGTATAGCCAAACGATTCTAAAATTGCCGATATTTCAGATAAACTTTGTGTCAACGGATGCAATGTGCCACGGTTTTCAGGTTCTGGATTTAATGACATATCCAGTTTCTGTTTTTGCAGTCCCGCCATCAACACCGCATTTTCAATTTCGGCTTGACGTGTTTTAAACAATTCACGCAGTTCCGTATTTTCACGATTTATGGCCGCGCGGGCATCATTGTCCAGATTCTTCATTTCACGCAGACGTGCCGTCATTGTGCCATTTTTACCAAAGGTCGCAGTGTACAGCGACTGTAATTCATCCAATGTATTAATATTCTTTATTTGTTCGTGCATAATTTTAACCCCAGAAAATTAAAAAGCCGTCATGCGACGGCTTTTATTATTACAAAACAGATACCCCGCCGACAAGGTATTATTTACTTTCGGCGCTGATAAATCGTTTTGCTGTGTCAACCAATTTGACGAAGTTCGCATCACCTGCGTATGCCATTTCGGCCAAAACCTTGCGGTCCAGGGCGATGCCGGCCTTTTTCAAGCCGTTCATAAACTGGCTGTAAGTCATACCGTTCGCGCGAACTGCGGCGTTAATACGGACAATCCACAAACCACG
>JAEDOP010000068.1 GCA_016301865.1 Alphaproteobacteria bacterium | reverse complement strand
TGCGGCGATATTATATTCACGCGCCGCAGCAGATGGGCCGAATTCACGCGCGTATTTCAGAACTGCAATCTTTTCCGTTTCAGACACACGGATGGGTAATTTATTTATCGTGTTGGTGCGTTTTGGGCCGTGCTGATTATAGATATGCAGTTTTTCGTTCCATTTTTGAAGCGTTGCGGTATCTATGTCATAATGATTCATTGCATTCGTCAGACCGTGCGCGTTTGCGTATTCCAGGATTGCGATTTTTTGTTCCACTGAAAACACGCGCATTGTTTGGGTTTCGTATATCTGATATTTACGATTCCAACGTACAACTGTTGATGATGCGATGCCAAAATGCTGGGCGGCGGCAATTGTGCCGTTGTCGCGGGCGAATTCTAGGATAGCGATTTTTTCTGCGTATGTGTATGCCATTGTGTATCCCCCATTATCGACTTAGAAACAGCGAACGACTTTTTTCCAAGAAATAACGACGGTTTGGCATCGCGTGAATAAAACGTGACAGATATCGCAGGGAATTCTGAATCATCGTAGTTTCCAGGGTCTGGATACTGCCCACCTGTAATCGCAGTGATTGCAGTTGGTGCAAATCAAACGCATTGTCATTTTTTGCGCTGCCGGTGTTATATTTAATTTCAAGCATAAAATTAGGAACGTGCGAATTTATAAACTGCATGCGTTTAATCTGTTCGTCCAATGGCATATAGTGCAATACACCCATTGCGATAACTGTATCCAGTGTGTGTTGCATGGACATTTCTTTGGCATCGTCCCAGGTGATTGGCATTGGGATACGACCACCAACCAATTCAGCCGTACGGACATAGGCATCCATGATTTCAGGTTCGTCAATAATATATGCGCCCGGCATATTGTATTCTGTTTGAATAGCGGCCGCCAGTGGTGATAGCCCTGCCCCCAAATCAACAAAACTGTGCGTGGTGTTGCCGGCAACCTTGTCCGATAAAAAGCGGGCGCTTTCTGAAAAACGCAATGCGTAATGCAACGAATGCATTGGAACGTTGGTTGCACCTTCGACACAACGGGATAAATATGCCGAGCTGTGAATTGAGCCATTGATAATTTTTTGACCAACCTGGCCCAAGTGATGCTTCATACATGACATATTCATAACGTCTAACAAGGCGATATTCCATTCGTGGATATATTCTGTGGCAAATGTAGATATTGGCGACGTGTATTGTTTATGAAGTTCCAGCGCAGGTTCCATAAATAAACTGCACGACATGGGTATGTCCATTAAACCAAATGATAATTTCTGGGCCATTTTCGTTAACGCCCCCGTTCGTTCGGTTGTGCAATATTTGCACGAATATGCAAAAAATCATCCCAGATTCCTGGGACACTTTGGTCAAATATTGGAATGATACGTATGTCAGCCATACTTTAATATATAATACAAACACGTTGTTTTGTCAATATAATTAAAAACTTAAATTTATATCTGGGATTTTGTCATGTTTCGCGTTTGGTATTACGACGATGTTTTCATCAGCGACCCATCTGCGTGAAAGGGAATTTGGAACAACACGATCGCCGGCAATAATATAGTGCACCTGGGGGATGGTGGGTAATGCGGTCATATCCAATGATTTTGACAGGGGCATATCATTAAAATACGCAGTCCATTCTGAATGATTCAAAACGCCGGCAATTGTTATCCACCGGATAACATTCAGTTCTGGGGTCTGGTTTATTATTATGCCAGATACCATCGCACCACCCGAATAACCAATCAGGACAATGGGACGCTGCTGGGCGATTGTTTTGACCGCGCCAGATACAGAATCGATGATTTTTTTGGAAAAACGGCCGTCCGTCCAATCTGTACGGGAACATGATGCCGACATAACATACTGGCACGGGCGGGCAATATATGCCACATTTGGGGATGGATCACGTGATGCCATGTCGCGTAGCAACGTTCCGTTTGGCGTTGGATCAGACGTTGGAATACCACGTGCGTCAAATGAATTTCCGTCGCCTTCGATATAAATATGGATGGGGGATGTGTTGTCGGATAAACGCTGGTACGTGGCAAGCGTGTATTCGCCCGAAACAAATGGCGCGTATATAAAATCAGACGGCGCATGCCACACAGGCGCGCATCCAAACAGTAGTAAAGATAAAATGCCCCACTTTCTCATTTAACACCCCGTATTTTACATCATATTAAACCAAAGGTCAAAATATAAAAACTTTGACAAAAAGACTTGACAAACGTATTGACAAATACTATTTTTGGGATAAAGAATTAAATAATCCGCCAAGGGGGCACATAATGTTTGATAAACTGAAAATGAAATTTGCCGCACGTCGTGTCAAAACAAAAAAGAAAGACACCAAGAAACAAACGTCGCGCAAAAACGCAAAACGCAACGGATTCTGGATGCGCGCATGGAATATAATTTGTTGGCCATTTCGTATGATTGCCAAATTGTGCAAGCGGTTTTGGAATTGGCTGAGTGGCATCAATTTAGTTGCGATGGTTAATTTGGCGTTGTTGGTGGCGATTATCGTACTGTTTTCAATGCTGATTATCGATGTCGTCGGATGTCGCAAGCAGGTTGTAATTGTCGCAAAGCAGTCGCAGGTTGACGAACAGGTTGTCATTACAGATGCCACCGCGCCACGCAACGTAAAACCACGCCCAGTGTTGCCAATCAAGGTTAATGCCCAGACAAATAAAAAGGTAAATCAACCGGTCAATGTTGTGCCAGTAAAACATAGCGAAGTTAAAATTGCAAAACAACAGACCGCCGTGCGCAACAATACATTTTGGGGCGACGTAATCATCGACAGTCGTGGTGCGGGCACTATGCTGAAAAACGCGTCACAGGTTAACGGTAATTTGTATCTGCAAAATATGCGAAAATACACACTGCCGTGCGATATTCGTATCAATGGGAACTTATTCCTGCGCGATGTTAATATGTTACAGTTCTGTGGCGATTTTGTCATCACCGGCAATATTTATGTCAGTCCGCGTTCATCATTTGGACCAATTCCAAAGACAGCGCGCCTGGGCGGACACGTAGTTTTGTAAGTATAAAATTTTCCCCGATTAATACCACTGTGAAAACGGTGGTATTTTTTCGTGGAAATATATGAAAAACATGTGTATAGTTTGAATATCCAAACAATTACAAGGGGGAAATTCAATGTTTGATAAACTGTTGGGCGTGCTGTCCAAAAATTTAGGTTATGCAGTTGTACTGGTTGCAGCAATTCTGTTGTTTGCGGTATTTTCCGATGGATTAATTCCGGGATTGATTACCGCGGTATCTGCACTGTTGGCATATACATGCATTATGGCACTGTACAAGGAATACAAGGCAACACCTGTTAAAAAAGCACCCGCAAAGGTTGCAAAAAAATCAGCGTCTAAGAAAAAATAATACCGCCCCGCAATTATGCGGGGTTTTCATTTGAAAAAATTTCTTTACAAGTTTTTTTTATTTGAATACAATCAAGATGTCATAAAATAAAGGAAGGACAAATGGCAGAAAAAACAACAAAAAAAGTAACAGCAAAAAAAACTGTTGCAAAGAAAACCGTTTCTAAACCAGCGGCTGCAAAAAAACCGGTTGCAAAGAAAGCCCCTGCAAAGAAAGTCGCAGAAGTAAAAAAAACAGTGGCCGCACCAGTGGCTGATAAATTCCCATGTGGCTGTGACAAGGGTTGTGCATGTGGCGGCGAATGCGCGTGCGCGAAAAAGAAATGCACATTTGGTCGTTTCCTGAAAAAATTAATCTTGGTCTTAATCATTTTCGCATTGGGTTTTGCAGCGGCAAAAATGTGCTGCTGTGACAAGCGCGCAGGCAAGCCATATCCAGAATTTGAAAATGGATGCCTGGTGGTGAAATGCCCAAAAATGGCTGAAAAAGTTCCAATGATGGATGCAAATAATGACGGGTGCGTTTCCCGCGAAGAATTCCGTGCCGCGCGCAAGGCGATGAATCGCGCCCCACGCGAATAAGCACCAGAAATGCCAGCGCCACAGATGGCAGAATAAAAAACCCGCAATTGCGGGATTTTTTATTTTATGGTGATGTTGTAATAAATAACTGTATCAGATATGATTTTTCTTGATAAACAATAAACAAACCTAAATTCAAAAACTCTATTAAAAATATCCGTTTTTGCAGGTTTGTTAATTGTTCATCTGCGGATTGGTCATGCGTGCCTGTTTTTCACGAAAACAAATTTTTCGTGTGGCGCATGTTATGCGCCAGGCACTCTGACCCATCCCTCACCATCCTGGGTAAAATAAAAAACCGCCGTTTGGCAGTTTTTTATTTTACCTGGCGGATGGTGAGGGATTCGAACCCCCGGTGGAGTTGCCCCCACAACGGTTTTCAAGACCGCCGCATTCGACCGCTCTGCCAACCATCCTAAACTTGTTTCCGTCGGTCTCTCAACCTACGGTTTTGTTCGCTGAACGTGCCTGACGGCACTGCTCACCACTCGTTAGCGTTCGGCTGCACTGCGTTTGCCTTACTTACTCGTATGCAAGACCGCCGCAACGCCCCGCCTGCCAACCATCCTAAACTTGTTTCCGTCGGCCTCTCAACCTACGGTTTTGTTCGCTGACCGTGCCTGACGGCACTGCTCACCACTCGTTAGCGTTCGGCTGCACTGCGTTTGCCTTACTTACTCGTATGCAAGACCGCCGCAACGCCCCGCCTGCCAACCATCCTAAACTTGTTTCCGTCGGCCTCTCAACCTACGGTTTTGTTCGCTGACCGTGCCTGACGGCACTGCTCACCACTCGTTAGCGTTCGGCTGCACTGCGTTTGCC
>JAEDOP010000067.1 GCA_016301865.1 Alphaproteobacteria bacterium | reverse complement strand
GCAATCGATTGATCGCCCATAACCTGAATCTGAACCTTGCCCTGGCCGTTCAAGCCAATTTTCTGGGCGGCTGCTGGCGACAAATCCATCAAACGTGTATTTACAAATGGCCCACGATTATTTATACGAACCACAACAGATTGACCATTATCCAAATTCGTCACACGGGCAATTGTTGGCAATGGCAACGTCTTGCTGGTTGCGACCATCTGGTTAATATCAAAGACTTCGCCATTACTGGTCTTTGTACCATTTAATTCCGTCGGAATAATCCCCGCGACACCGGTCTGATTATACGTCATATCTTCGACTGGGATATATTGAACATCATCAACTTTGTACGCAGTACCAATATAGTACTTTGGTGCCACCCCCAATAAATAAGAATCATTCAAACTCTGCGCTGGGGCAGTGGCCGCCAATGGTTCTTCGCCAAAGCCATCACCATAACTTGTGTTATTGCCAGTCGTGCTCAAATCCGCACACCCCGCCAACATTGAGGCCAACACCGCCAAGGAAACTATTTTTTTCATAATTTGGGACTCCTTACATTCTTTTCTGATTACAATTTTATCATAAATCAGCCCCCGTTTCAAATTTATTTTATACTATTTGATACGCCTATCAATCAGATATGCCACCGGCAGATACAGAATCCCATACCCCGCGATTACAAACCCCAGCATCCAAACACTGCCAATTTCAACACACGACATCAATACACCCAGAATCGCCGCCCACAATCCAAACACCACAACCGCACGCATTGTACGCCCGTCGTGATGTACCAACGCACGCGCCCGACACGCCCGCCCCAACAAATAATTTTTCAGATACCCACTGACCACCACACCAATCGGCACAGCCAAATATCCAACAAACGGGAACAATGCCAAATACAGCACCGCCGCCACCCCCAAAGACACCATACTGGTCTTGACCGGGGTCTTAACATCCTGGGACGCATACAGGGTTTTACTGTAAATCTGACTGACCAGCATTGCCGGCAACACCAACGCCTGAATCATAATAGCATGCGCGACCGCCCGCGTTGATTCTGCCGTCCACGCGCCATATTCAAACAAATATCGAATTATCGGTTCTGCCAACACAACCAACCCCGCAACACACGGCAATATCAGCATCAATGACCGCCGCATTGACGAATTTTGCTGAATATACACACTGCGCATATTGTTTTCCGCCAACGCATTTGAAATCGACGACATCAGAACCGTTCCCACCGCCAACCCAATCATCGCGAACGGCAACTGAACAATACGGTCGGAATAATACAGCCATGACACCGCCCCGCTTTGGAAACTGGCGACCAGCGTTCCAACAATTATTGTAATCTGATAGAACCCACTGCCAACAATACTGACCCCCAGACGTTTGAACAAAGACTTCATCCGTGGCGTCCACCGTGGCACGACCAGTCGCAGTCCAAAGTGCCGGCTACGAATCCGCCCCCACAACACGGCAAACTGAATAATTCCCGACAAAACGACCGTCCCTGCCATTAAATACAGAACATGCGTCGTACCCCAGACCATCGCAATCAACAACGCGCCAATCAGCATAATGTTCAGCAACACCGGCATAAACGCCGCCAACAAGAACCGTGAAAACGCATTCAATATTGCCGACAAAAATGCCGCCCCGCATACAAAAATCACATAGACGAACATTATCCGCGATATAGCAACCGTCATTTCCATTTTGCCCGGCACAGCATCAAACCCCGGCGCCAACACCCACACAATCAACGGCATAAACATTTCAAATAATATCGTTATCCCCAGCAAACCAACCATCAGCCACGAAAACACATTTCGTGCAAACGATTCATCTTTTTTCGAATCTGTATACATCGGAATAAATATTGCAGACAATGCCCCTTCGCCCAACAGGTCGCGGAACAAATTCGGCAACTTGAACGCCGCCAGAAATATATCAGATAACCGCCCCGCCCCCAGCACGCGCGCAATCAGCATATCGCGCACAAATCCGAAAATACGACTGATGCCAGTCATTGCACCAACGCCAAAAATATGTTTGCCCAGTTTCATGTTTTCGATTATACTGCCATCAGTAATAAAAAATCAAGACAGGAATCAAGACATGAAAAAACAATTGGCTTTGATTGGAATTTTGGCAATTTTGGCGGGCTGCGCCGGTTCAGATAACGCAATCGTGGCGGAACAATCCCTGCCGGAAATATATGAAATGGCATACGCGGAATTTAATGACGAAGATTACGAAGCCGCCGCCATGGAATTCCTGCGTGCTGAAACCCAGCACCCGGCCAGTCCTTGGGCCGCCGACGCATTAATAATGGCGGCATATTCACATTATATGGATGGCGACTTTGCGGGCGCGCTGTTGGCAACCGACCGATTTATGCGATTCCACCCCGGCCACCGCGATGTACCATACGTAATGTACCTGCGCGGCATGTGCTATTATCGCCAGGTCAGCGATGTTCGCCGCGAACCCGGCATGTCCGCGTACGCATTGACACAGTTTCAGACATTGGTTCAACGCTTTCCAACCAGCGAATATGCAAAAAACGCCGAAAACAAAATTAATATATTAAAAAACTATATCGCAGGCAAAGTGATGTATTCCGCCCGCAACGACATGCGCGTTGAAAATTGGCCCAGTGCAATAAATCAATTGCAAACCGTCGTCCGCGACGCCCAGGACACCGTCATGACGCCCGAGGCACTATACAGATTGACCGAGGCATACACCGCAATCGGCCTGCCCGACCAGGCGCACGGATATGCCGAAATGTTAAAATTAAATTTCCCAGACAACACCTGGACCAAAAAGTTAAAATAAAAAATCCCCCAAACGGGGGATTTTCAAGACAAGAAAGGAACTGGTTTTCTATATCAATCCAAAAGACGTGATATAGTTGAAAGAGATTCCCATGATAAAGTTGCTGCCATAGACATCAACTCCACGGGCGCGGGCGCGACGATATTGCACATATGGCCCCATCGTCAAATCACCCCACAAATTCGTATCCAGACGCAGAACCGCACTTAAATCGCGTTCCAGGTCTGTCGGAACAAATTCAGAATAACTTAGATATTCACGATAGTATCCATTGGACGACAATTTTACCCCTTCGCGAATTTGATATTCCAAACGCCAACCGATTTCCGCCGCCAATTTACTGGTCTGTTCGCCGGCATATGTAAAATCATATTCATACACCCCGGTCAAATACAGACTTTTCACAATTTCATTATCAAACAGCGAAATACCCGCATTTGTACGCAGAATATTCTGGCGTGGTGTACCGTCGGCGGCCTTGAATTCTGTATCATACGCCGCGCGTACCGTCGGACCAAACTTGAACCCTGAAAATTCCCAGCACGCATATGACAAATTCGAACTCAACAAAATATCATCGGCGTTTTCACTGACTGTTTCAGGCTCGTCAACTGGTTTCAATTTGGTTTCACCATATTCCATGAACAGTGAATTATCCCACTGAAATCGATTCTTGCTGTATTCCAGTGCCGTATCAAAAACAGCCTTGATAAATGTCTGACTGTCTGCCTTTAACGCAGATACCGGCGAATCTTCATACACATCGGCATTTTTTACATCTGTCTGCGACCATTCCAGTCCAATTCGACGCACCGCCAATGTCAATTTTCCTTTGTCCGCC
The DNA here is from genome assembly GCA_016301865.1 of Alphaproteobacteria bacterium. Classification (GTDB taxonomy): domain Bacteria; phylum Pseudomonadota; class Alphaproteobacteria; order Rs-D84; family Rs-D84; genus Enterousia. The sequence goes on along the minus strand of JAEDOP010000067.1, from coordinate 1,143 downwards.
ACTGCATCATCCGCCAACGCCATACCCGGCAACAAACCCAATAATGCAACCCACGATATTTTTTTCAATTCAACACCCTACTATTTCCAAATTTTTAATACCCCATCACTACTGGCGTACCACCATCCACCTTCGCGCACCGCGATTGTAAATTTACCACGCGCCGACACCGGCAATTCCAGCGTCACCATATTCCCCGCAATCGACTGCGTTCCCAAATCAATCCGTTCATTTCGCGCAATCTGATTTAATTGAATCCAGTCTGCAATCGGATCTGACAACTTCACCGACACAACAAACACATCACGTTTGGATTCATCCGGCAACCAATGCTGAACATTATTGCTTTCCAGCCATGTCCGCGCCGCATTTGAATCCAACGTCATTGTAATATTCGCAGAATACGTTGTATCCGACACCTTTTCCCCATCGATACTGGACGTTGCCACCAAATTGGCCAATTCTGAATTTTTTGCATTTTGTAACGCCACCGCCACGGCATCCACGTCAACATATTGCCGCAGTGAATCACCAATAATTTGTCGCCGCGCCTCGTCAAAGGCCATATTTTTTGCATTCGCGGCGGTATCACTTGTAATACTCACGGCCGCCGCTCCACTCAAATCAACCGCCCACACCGACACAGTCCCCAGGCACAATACCATCCCAACAAAAAACGAACGTATTTTCAACATCCTATCAGAACCTTGCATTTATACCAATACGAACACCCAACGATTTATAGAACGATTCAATTTCGCCATCAACCTTGTCTTCCCAGTTATTTGCACGGGCCACCGCAATACCTTCGGCCCGAATCTTTTTACCATCAGATGTCGTCATGCCTGTTAACATATATTGCTCTGCTAATTCCTGGGTTAAGTCATACTCTTCCATCCACCAATCCAGTGCATCTTGATATTCTTGTTCCCCATATACCGGGTCCCAAAACGTCGTCGCATCTGCATCCGACACGGAATAGTAATCATATGTCACACCAATGGACAACGCAACACTGTCTGTAATTGCCGTACGCCAATTTGCCCCTACACCAAAGTGGAATCCAGAACCGATGCCACCTTTGTCCTGAACCGACTTTGGATGTTGCCAATCATAACGATATGGCTGGTCACCCGTGGCCGT
>JAEDOP010000066.1 GCA_016301865.1 Alphaproteobacteria bacterium | reverse complement strand
GTGCTGATTCTGAATATCAATGAAGCAGGCGAGTCCGAGGGTTATAGTTGGTTGGATACATTGGATTTGATTGGTGACAGTGGTCTTGGAATTTAGGATTAGAGAGTAGCAAAATGCTGTTTCTCTTATAAACAAATGGGAGCAATTGTGAAATTGGCGCTAAAAATGGTTAAGAAAACAAATATTTTATTATTCTCTTTAATTGCGGCTTTGGTCGCTGGTCCCGCGTATTCGGTGACAGTATCGAAAACCTATGTTGACAGGCAGGATAAGACTCTGCTGAACAACATTGTTTTGTTGCGCGATATGTTGAATACCAGGGATTCATCTGGTGCATGGTTGACCCTTGATACAGAAGCAAAATTGGCAATTCCGGCTATTAATGAATTAAAGGCGGCATTGGATTCCAAGGCAAATGCAGATGATGTGTTGACGGCGGACAGCTTGACGGAATTGAACCAGGCGATTGAATCACTGGAATCGGGCAAGGCCACGGTTGCAGACCTGGAAGCGTTACAAGGCACAGTTGACGCATTGGGTGATACATATGCCACAGATGCCGAATTAAGTGCGGCGATTGCGAATGTTCAATCGGCGATTGATAATATTGATTTGTCTGCGTATGTAAAGTCATCCGAACTGGCGGCGGTTGCGACATCTGGTTCATATGCTGATTTGACGAATAAACCAGAAATTCCATCAATTGACGGTTTGGCGACCAGCGAAGAATTAACAACCCTGCAGACGACATTACAGGCGGCGATTGATGAAAAGCATGCCAAGGGTGAATATCTGGTTGCGGCAGATTTGAAAACACTGGAAGATGCGGTTGCGGCATTGCAGTCTGGCAAGGCGGACGCATCCACGGTTGAAACAATTCAAACAACAATTAATAATCTGGGCGACACATATGCAACCGATGCGGAATTAACGGCGGCGATTAATGCGGTGAAATTATTAATACCAACAATCCCGACCAAGGTTTCGGTATTTGAAAATGACGCGGGCTATATTACCGATGCAGCATTGACAGATTATGCAAAATCTGCGGATGTGGAAATGGTTGCGAACAAGGTCTCAGACGCCACCGCTGAACAGATTGAAGCCATGAGTTCAACGGACAAGGCAACCAAGTATCCATCAATTGCAGTGTCCCAGACAATCGCAAATGCGGCGGTTACCAAGGTGAACGAAGTGGCGGGTGATTTGTCATCGTTGCAAACCCAAGTTAGCACAAATACAGCCGATATTGCCGAATTGGATGGAAAGGTCGAAGAAGTTAGTGTTATTGCAAATGCAGCAATCCCAGCCCCGACCGAGGTATGTAAGTCAGCGTCTGGGGCGTGTGCACTGTCGTCGGATACCGAAGGTAATTTGACATGGGTTGTTATTGCGGGTTCATTGAATAATAATTAATAAAAGCATATTTAGCCATTGACGCGATTCGCTGAAAAATGGTAAAATAAAACAAGATAAAAAAAGAAAGGAAGGAAAAAATGAAAGTAAAAAACATCGTGTTTTCAGGCGTGATGGCGGCAATCTTGGGCGCCACCGGTGCAAACGCAGCTGCAATCAGCGTCGCATCCCAGGGCTATGTTGATTCCAAGGTTAAAGCAAATGCAGATGCAATCGCATTAAAGGCAGATGCTTCAACGGTTACTGCTTTGGATGCTGCATACAAATTGGCTGACCAGGGTTTGCAAAGCGCAATTGATGACAAGGTTGCAAAGGCTGACTATGATCTGAAAATTAAGGCATTAGAAGATGCAGACACAGCAACCAATGAATATGTTGGTACAATTCCAGAGGACGCGACCGCAAGGAACATTGTTGCATACGTTCAGGAAAAGACAGCAGGTATTGCAACAGAAGGTGCACTGACAGAATTGAGTGGTCGCGTAACGCTGGTTGAAGATTCTTTGAAAGAAGGTGGTGACACAGCAAATGCAATTGCAGCGGCTTTGAAGGCTGGTGAAGATGCGCAGAGCGATGTTGATTCATTGGAAACAGTTGTCACAGGCAAAGCAGATAAAGCAACAACATTGTCGGGCTATGGCATTACAGATGCGTATACCAAGACAGAAATTGATAATACGGTTGATACACTGGCAACAAAAACTGCATTGGAATCAGTAAAGACAACGGCGGATGCGGCTGCAACGAAAGAAACTGTTAATGGTATTAATACCCGTGTGACAACATTAGAAGGTGCAGGTTATCAGAATGCAGACCAGGTTTCCGCGGCAATCAATTCGGCGGTAACTGCGGATAATGGTGTTGTTAAAACAGCCATCGCAACTGCGACGAATGACATGGCAACAAAGACATATGTTGGTGAACAGGATGTGGCGACTTTGGCATCGGCTAAAGAGTATGCAGATGGAAAGGCCAGTGAAGCCAAGACGGCCGCCGAAGCAACCGCAGCATCTGAATTGCAATCTGCGATGCAAAATATTGCCGCGGCATATCTGAAAAAACCAGCAGAATGTGCAACAACATACTGTGTATTGTCTGTGACGGGTAAAGGTGAAAACGAATCAATTACATGGATGCCATTGACAGAACCACAGGAAAACTATTATCCAGAAGAAGAATAAAATAAATTCATCTGATTCGTTTTTTGTCTTTACACACATTGGCAAAAAATGATAAGATGATATATCCAAGGAAAAGAAAGGAAAGGGGAAATTATCATGAAAAAATTAACCGCCGGTATATTTACCGTTTTAATGGGATTGGTGTCTGTTAATGCCGCCGATGCCGCCGTCGCATCCCAGGGCTATGTCGATTTCAAGGTTGGTGAAAATACAACCGCGATTGATGGACTGTCTAGAACGGTTCAGGCCAATAAAACCGCTGCTGATGCGGTGGCAGATCGTGTGACAACCGCCGAAGGCAAAATCACAGCCGCCGAAGGTAAAATCACAACATTGGAAACCGATGTTGGTACTTTGAAGACACAGGTTGCAGATGAAACAACCGGGTTGATTAAAAAAGTTACCGAGTTGAAAACACAGATTGATAATGTTTCGGAAGGTAACTTGACAATTAAAGATGGGGCCATTAATACAGCTCAATTGGCGGATAATTCTGTTACAGAAACAAAATTGGCAACAGATTTGGCAAATAAAATTAATGCAGCCCAAACGGCAACTCAGGTCGGCAGTGCAATTGATACAAAAATCACCGCTTTGAAATTGGCAGAAACGTATGAAGCATTAAATAACAAGACTCAGTCGGTTAATGAGGGTTCGACGGAAGATCAATACCCGTCTGCCAAAGCAGTGTATACTGCGGTTTCGACCCTGGAAAATGGTGCCGTGAAAAATAATACCGATGCGATTGAAGCGATTAACAATGAAACCACTGGTATCCTGGCCACGGCAAAATCCTATACAGATACACAGGATGCGGCGACTTTGGCATCGGCTAAATCGTATGCAGATGGAAAGGCCAGTGCAGCCCAGGCGGGCGCCGAAGCAACCGCAGCAAGTGCATTGAGTACTGCAAAAGCTGAATTGACAACCGAAATCAATAAAAAGGCAAATTCGGCAGATGTTTATACAAAAACCGAAGCGGACAACGCTTTCATGACCAGTGATGAAGTTGAAGGCAAAATCGAAGCAGCGGTTGCCGAAAACGGTGCGGTAAAAACCGTTGTTGATACTGCGGTTTCGGCCCTGGAAAATGGTGCCGTGAAAAATAATGCCGATGCGATTGAAGCGATTAACAATGAAACCACTGGTATCCTGGCCCAGGCCAAGACTTATGCGGTTGGCAAGGCAAATGCGGCCCTGACTGCATCGGTTAAGTATACCGACGACTATATTTCTTCGTTGGGTCTGCAACAGATTGCAAGTGTTCCGGTTGACTGCTCTAATGATACGAACTATTGCACTTTGACGGCGAATGCTAATGGCTTTGCATGGGAAGTTATTGCACGTGTTGAGGGTGAAACTGTTGAAGGGCGTACGGCAGTTACGCCGGCTGCAACGACTAAGCCAGCTGCGCCTGCGGCATTAACCGAATAATATTAAAAAATTCGTCGTGGGTGGGACGTGACATCCACGACGATATATAAAAATACGTCAACAAGACAAAGAAAAGAAAGGAAAGAAAAATGAAAAAAATATTAACAGTATCTCTGTTTGCAATGATGGCGGTCAGCGCAGCAAACGCTGACATCGCATCAACGAAATATGTTAATGATATTGCCGACACAAAGGAAGATGTCGCAAATAGGTTAGCGACTATTCCGGCGGACTCAGACGGACAAGCAGCACTAACCGATGCAAAATACCCAAGTGCCAAGGCGGTGATTTCATATGTTGATGGTGCATTGGGAACTATGGATGAGGGTTTTGGTACCCAGCTTGACGCAAAGGTAAATATAGAACAAGGTGCGGCAAATAAAGCTGTTATAACGAACGCATCTGGTAATATTACGACAGGTACGATTACGTCAGGTATGATTACTGATAAGACGATTGTAAATGCGGATATTAGTGATACTGCGGAAATTGCACAATCAAAGATTAGTGGTTTGGCAACTGCGTTGAGTGGTAAACAGGCTACGATTGCTGATTTAACAACAATCCGTAGTGGTGCGGCAGCCGGTGCGACAGCGTTGCAAAAGGCAGATATTGAAACAGGTACAAACGATGGTACAATCAAGGTTGATGGTACAGATGTTGCTGTTAAAGGCTTAGGCTCGGCGGCGTACACAGAATCTTCTGCATATGCGGCAGTAGCGCAAGGTTCGGAAAATGCGAATAAAGCTGTTATAACGGACGCATCTGGTAATATTAAGACAGGTACGATTACGTCAGGTATGATTACTGATAAGACGATTGTAAATGCGGAT
>JAEDOP010000065.1 GCA_016301865.1 Alphaproteobacteria bacterium | reverse complement strand
AAGAATATACGTGCCGCCATTGCGACAAAAATCACCCCAAACAGCATTAAAAACCAGTTCGCCCCATCGCGACGATTTTGTTTATTTGTTGATTTGTTTTTTGTGAAGTCTTTTAGTTTTTTCATTTTTCTTCCTGATACTTGTTTTTTCGCCTTCGGGCACAATTAAAATTTGGCCTTTGAAACGCCGAATTGTGCAATGCCCCAACGTAAATTTGCAATCTGTGTGCAATTTACTTAGTGCAAAATTCAATGAATTCAATCGCGGCTGATAATCGTCCCCCCCGATGGTTTGAATTAACATCCCCAGCAACTTTAAACCAATATGGCACGGCACGTCAAACAGAAAAGAATCAGTAAATAATGCATATCCATCATAAATAACAGATTTAACCCGCGCCCCCACATCGTTTTCCAGTGCATCCCGCGCCCGCCCCAGGTTATCAATGGCCAACAAAATTCGGTCGTCTGAGATTCCTAACTTATCCGCCAGTAAATGACGATTTTTCCGAATTTTGACACGTGTATATTTGTCATCAAAATTCATTTCATCATTAAAATATTTGATATTATTTTCATCACAGTATTGAACCAATTCCCGCCGAAAAACACCCAACAGTGGCCGTACAATTTTAATCCCATCGCGATACGATTCCGCCTGTATCCCGGCCAGTCCAACAACCCCACTGCCACGTGCCAAATTCATCAAGAATGTTTCAATTTGGTCATCTGCCTGGTGTGCGACCATTAACACATCAATATTATTTTCGTGACAAAAATCCGTCATAAATTTATATCGTGCATTTCGTGCGGCAACCTCGATTCCAGTACTTGGTTTTTTTTCATCCCAATGGAATACATGACACGGTACGCCCAGTTCTGCGCACACATGTGCGACATATTCTGCTTCAATATCCGCCGCCGCGCGCAGGTGGTGGTGCACATGCAATGCAACAATATCCATTTTTTGTTTCACCAACCAGTGCAACAGACAAATTGAATCTACACCACCGCTGACGGCGACCGCCACGCGTTGCGTTGAATATTTGCGAACAAAATCCAAAAACTTTTCGTTCATTGCATGGGTATTTTATGTTATAATTTACAAAAATAAAGGGAAAAAGAAAATGGCGCATACATTAAAATCAATTGCTGTATATTGCGGACATCAACTGGGCGACGACCCCCAGTTCAAGCGTGACGCCCGTGCGGTTGGTCGCATGTTGGCAAAAAATGGAATTCGTATGGTCTTTGGTGGTGGCGACGTTGGTTTAATGGGAACGGTCGCGTCGGCGGCATTGGACAATGGTGGCGATGTTATTGGCGTATCAACCGACGACGTTATTGCCATGCAAGAACCCGCCCATGACGGCATCAGTGTCCAGGTTGTTGACGGTGTAAACGAACGCAAACAAATCATGTTTAATGAATCAGACGCATTTATTATCTTGCCCGGTGGCGTTGGTACATTGAATGAACTGACCGATATAATGACGATGCAGCAAATTGGCGAAACGGACAAGCCTTTGTTCTTTCTGAACACGAATGGCTTCTGGAATCCGTTGGCACGTTTGATACGACATATGAAGAAACACGGATTTATGGTCGCCAATATGGACGTGTACAACATGCATACTGCGGACACGGTTGCAGAATTAAAAAAGCAGATTTTGAAGTATTAAATCTCAAACACTTTATCGCGCGACGTTTCGCCGCGAATTAATTTAATGCTGGTCTTTGGCACGTCATAGTGCCGGGCCAGCATTTTTACTACATCTGCGGTTGCTTTGCCGTCGGTTGGTGCGGTGGTTGTATGTACGCGCAGTGTTCCATCGGGCTGAACTTCAACCCGATTTATTTTCGCGCGTGGAATAACCCGAACGTTTACTCTCATATCTATTTAAATTCCGCCGCCATTTCATCAAATGCCGGTGTGCGTTCGCCCGCCACCAAGTGCATATGGAAATGAAACACAGACTGCTTAACAAACGGTGCGTTCGCCCCCGCATTTGCCAGACAGTTAAATTCGCAATTAATCCCCAATTTTTCCGCGGTCTGGGCAAAGCAATCCCAGAATCCCGCCTGTTCATCGGCCGATGCGTTTTTTACAAAATCCAGAATGTTTTGATATTGTCCCTTGGGAATTACCAGAACGTGCGTCTTGAACATAGGGTTAATATCATAAAAACTCATCGCGAAATCATTTTCGCAGACTTTATTTGTTGGAATTTCGCCACGTATCATTTTCGCGAATACATTATTTACATCATACATCATTTTATTCCCCTTGTTTTTCTGTTCCAGAATATTAAAATTCACACTTGAAATCAACAAATTTCAGACTATATCAATCGTACAGGTTTTATCATCCCAAGGAGTGTATTTATGTTTAAACCATTACACAATTATGTATTACTTGAAAGAATTAACGAAGAAACAACCACCGCCGGTGGCATTATTATCCCAGACAACGCCCGTGAAAAGCCATCGCGTGGTCGTGTAATTGCGGCTGGACCGGGACTGTATGATGGCGATGAATTGATTCCAATGACCGTAAAAACAGACGATATTGTTTTATTTGCAAAATGGGCTTCGTCTGCGAACGAAATTAAATTGGACGGTCGCGATTATGTCCTGATTCGCGAAACAGATATTTTGGGAATTATTGACTAAGGGGGAACAAAAATGGCAAAAGAAATTGTTTTTGATACAGACAAAATGGCGGCGGGCGTCGATAAACTGGCGAACGCGGTTAAAATCACTATGGGGCCCAAGGGGCGCACAGTTGTAATTGAAAAATCATACGGCGCGCCCGTTGCGACCAAGGACGGTGTCACTGTGGCCAAGGCAGTATCACTAAAAGATCCGGCGGAAAACATCGGTGCCCGCATGGTCCAAGAAGTTGCGAAAAAGGCCGGCGATGATGCTGGTGACGGCACAACAACTGCAACAGTACTGGCGCAAAAATTAATCCGCGAAGGTCGCCGTGTAATCGCCGCTGGTATGAATCCAATGGATGTAAAGCGCGGTATTGACCTGGCAACCGCCGCGGTTATTGCCGATATCGACGCGCATGCCCGCCCGGTTCGTGACAGTTCGGAAATCGCCCAGGTTGCGACAATTTCTGCGAACGGTGATGCGGACATTGGCGAAAAAATCGCAAACGCAATGGCGCGTGTCGGCCAAGAAGGGGTCATCACCGTCGAAGAGGCCAAGGGTCTGGACACAGAAATTGATGTCGTCGAAGGTATGCAGTTCGACCAGGGCTTCATGTCGCCATACTTTGTCACCAACAGCGAAAAAATGTTGGCGGAATTGGACGGTGCGCAAATCCTGGTGTCTGAAAAGAAAATCACAGGCCTGCAGGCATTATTGCCAATCCTTGAACCAATCGCCCAGTCTGGCAAACCATTGTTGATTATCGCCGAAGATGTCGAATCCGAAGCACTGGCGACATTGGTCTTGAACCGTCTGCGTGGCGGTCTAAAGGTCTGCGCAGTCAAAGCACCTGGCTATGGCGATCGTCGCAAAGAAATGTTAAAAGACATCGCGATTCTGACGGGGGCAACAGTTATTTCTGATGACATGGGCATGACATTTGAAAACATTACACCGGCGGTATTGGGCTCGGCCAAGAAAGTTGTTGTGTCCAAGGATTCAACACTGTTGGCACACGGGGGCGGTGACAAATCCGCAATCGCCGCCCGTGCTGACGAAATCCGCAATGCAATTTCCACAACGACCAGCGATTATGACCGTGAAAAACTGTCCGAACGTCTGGCTAAATTGGTCGGTGGCGTCGCCGTTATCAAGGTTGGCGGCATGACCGAAATCGAAGTCAAAGAAAAGAAAGACCGTGTTGACGACGCATTGGCGGCAACGCGCGCGGCGGTGTCCAATGGTATTGTTGCCGGTGGTGGTATTGCATTGGTGCGCGCCACATCTGCCCTGAACGATTTGCATGGCGCAAATTCCGACCAAGATGTCGGCATCGACATCGTCCGTCGCGCAATCGTCGCCCCGTGCGCCCAAATTGCGGAAAACGCAGGTACATCTGGCGAAATCGTCGTAGGCAAGGTTATGGACGCGTCCGATTACAATTTTGGTTATAACGCCCAGACTGGCGAATACGTTGATATGATGGCGGCGGGCATCATTGACCCGGCCAAGGTTGTAAAAACCGCAATCGCGGCGGCGGCATCTACTGCGGGTGTAATGCTGACCACTGGTGCAGTTATGACCGAAATTCCGGATGAAAAAACCGCTAATCCACAAATGTCGGGTGGCATGCCGGGCATGATGTAATGTCAATTAAAAATCCCCCAAACGGGGGATTTTATTTACGAAATTTTTTCAATTCGTCTGATACGGCGTTCAATTGCGTCGAACGGACTTTCCAAGAAAGTCTGCGCACACAAAAACGCAACTTCGATATCAATATCATCGGCGGCCAACGCCAAAACATTTGTGTCATCATGGAAACGATCATCGCGTGCCTGACCCGGTGTGTCACAGCGCGACGCGCGAATGTGTCTATAACGGTTTGCCGCAATCATAACACCAGCCCCTGTGCCACAAACAATAATACCGCGTGAATCTGGTGTGTCTAACATAGCATCGGCCAATGTCGCCGCCACATCTGGGTAATCCACGGATGTGTTCGGGTCGTCCACCCCCAGGTTCACAACATTATACCCCGCCGCCGCCAGCATTTCAATCAGGTACAATTTCAAACCAACCCCACGATGGTCGGCCGCGATAAATACTTTGGATACAGTTTTATTCATTTTTCCTTATCCTTTCTTTTCTGTAATTTACATTCCAGGCCTGTGTTGCCTGTGATATTCAGCGTACGGTATGACAACGTTCCT
>JAEDOP010000064.1 GCA_016301865.1 Alphaproteobacteria bacterium | reverse complement strand
AAAGATAATGGTATAGATAAACGGGTTGGAAATGGCGTAGTGTACAGAAGTTACATGAGCCATTGCCAACCCGATTAGATATGCCATTAGATTTTATTTTAGTTTAGCGGCGCGCCCCAGTGCTGCTGAATACTACGCTCTGCATCCATTGGGCTGACCAGAACCTGTGGCGTCAAGATAACAACCAACACTTCACGACTGGCTGATGTTTCACGCGAACCAGACAGAGCCATAAAGTCCGGATCCCCCAGGCCATAACGCGTATCTGAACCTTTTTGTTTTTCAAATCCCGAAACCACCAACATTTGACCCGATTCCATGATAACTTCTTGCATGAAACTGCGCTCTTCAACCTCGGGCAGTTGCAGTGTCACTTCACCAATTGTCTGGGTTGACATACGTAATAATTCACGCACTGACATACGGAACAACAACAAAATCTTGCCATTTTCCAAAACATTTGGCAACAGCTGCATTGTGAACCCTGTTTCCAAATCGTCCTGATCAACTGTACTGGATTCAACCGTTGTAAAATTACGCGATTCAAAACGTTTGATATAGCCAGTTGTACGTGTATTGCTGACCGGGGCAACACGGTTCGAACGTGTTGTCACACCAACGTTTGTGACCAACGATACCTTGCCCTGCTTTGCCAATGCTTCAATCAACGCATTGCTACCTGCCGCACCGGACAAAGAACCATTCATAATCTGATCTTGGGTATATGCCCCCTCTACAAGTGACGAGCCCTCCATATGTGTTGCACCCGTCAATGCCGACACAGCATTAGACAACACAGCAATATTCATAGAACTGGCCTCGGTCGATGCCAAATTATTCTTTGGGTTTGCGACAATATTCAACCCAGACGTTGAATTAATCGCCGCCGCTAAATTCAAACCAAACGCAGAATCGTTTGAAATTGTAACCTGCAAAACCTTAACATCAATTGTAATCAACTGACTCAAACGCTTGTTTTGACGTTCAATATATTCACCAACACGTGCCAAAATCGATGGCGATGCGGTAACTGTAATTGTTCCTAAACTGCGCGATACTGTAAAGTCTGCATTATCTGCCTTGCCAATAATGGATTCGATTGCATTTTCAACCTCGTCCCATTCTTTTAAAGTAGATTCCAGCGACACTTCATTTGAATTATCGGTCGACACAGATGTTTGATATGCCACCTCGGTCCCCAAGGCATACAAGGTAAATGTTTTTGTTTCTGTTTCATAAAAGACGATTGAATTTTTATCATAATACCACAACAAATCCAAATCTGTTGCGACCTGGCTTAACAATCCGGACAATTTACCAGTATACGCCACATTAACCAATTTCTTTAATTTATCAGACGATACCTGGCCATCAATTTTAACTGGGATACCAGTAATTGAATAAATATCATTGGCCAACACCTGTAACGACACAGGTTCATTTAACAAGATAGTAACCCCCGTATCCGTTTCGAATTTAGACGGCAGGTTATTACGATGTTCCAACACCATGGACTTGTTTCCCAACCAAACTCCTTCGGACATAGAAACTGTATCACCACTGGCAACTTTGGCGCGTGGATTTTTTGCCATTTCAAATGCATCATATGCATTAATAAAATCCTGATCCACTGATGCTGCAACCTTGGCCGATTCGCGTTTTGCACACCCCGTCGCCGTTGCCAACACAACACTGCACAGAATTAAAAATTTTAATGACTTTCTCATAATTATTCTCCTACGCCATCTGTCTGTGATATTTATTCGTCATCTGTTGAAATTACTAACACTCTATTACCCTTATAGAATTTTGCATATGGGACTGGTGTCGCACGTCCAAAATTACGTACCAATGCAGACGCCACATCAACAAAACGCCCCTTGAATACGGCACTGGCCTCAATCGGATATTCGCGCGCCGTTGTCCAAACCAAATCCCACCCTTCTTTATCGCACCAGGATTGCAAAACCTCGCGCAGGGTCTGGCCATTTGCGACAACCCACGAACGAACCTGGTCGGTTAAATTAACTGGCGCTTCTGCATCTGCAGAAACATCAACTGCAATTTCAGTTTCTTCTTCAACAACCTCAACATCTTGTTCTGCGCTTTCAGCCTTCATACCATTACGAACCGCAAACGCTTCATACCCATCGGCATATTTACCACAGTTCTTGCGTCCACTGCGCGACACAGCCAACACATTTCCACCATCATCTTCTAAAACCTCACGATGCAACAGTGCCATCTCTGCCCCACTACATTCGTCATCAAAACCAACCGGAATCTGTGTTCCGTGCAACAAATTAGCCCCACCGGACCAACCTGTAAATTCACCACGCGCCCCCAGGTTAAAATTATTTTCAACCACTAAATCCGCACCAATTTTGGACACAATACGAATATTATCATCCTGCTTGGTCTTAGAACATGCACCACCTTCACAAGAAATCTCTACATCGGCATCAGAACCCGCAATCGGCCATGCAGGCACGTTTACCGGCATTGCATAGTTGTCAACCACATCCATCTGCATGGTATCAACCTGTTCATACGCCCCACCATCTGCGACCGCATCTTGTTCATAGAACACCTCAGACGTTACGACCTGGGGCAAAGAATTCGCAGCAAAGCAATAGCCCGCCGCCGTTGCAAACATTGCAATAATCAAAATCTTGCGGAACATCAAACCTTCCTTTCCTTGAATAATCTTCCTTAATTAACAATTATTATAACAATTTGCCCGAATCTGTGCAAGACCTAAAACACACATAAATCAACGAAAAAAATAATTGCGCATATAAATCGCACGAATCGACAAAAGATGTTATACTGTCCCCAAAGAACCAGACATTTCAGGGGACAATATGGAAAACATTATTATTTTCGGATTACTTGGCATAATTATTTTATTAACTGGCGTTATATCACTGTACATATATCGCATAAACACGCGCATTGGCGACATTGGCAAAACCTTGGAACATCAATATGCCCTGATTGTAAAAATTCAGTCTGTACTAAAAAACAAATCCGCCACAAATGCGGTTGCCGAAAACGCAGAAATGATATACCAGGATTTACTGCAAAACCTGATACCTGTGATGGCGGCAATTGACGTTATGCCCCGCAACACACCTGAACACGCCCTGTGGCGGGCCCTGGGCGGCATAATGGACGAATATGCAAAAAACCCATTTGCCTTAGAAAAATTACGTCGCGCAATCAAACTAGATTCCGAAGTTGCCCGCAACATCGACAACTATATGCGTCGTGCAGACAACTTCTTGCACCACCTAACGACCACAGAACCAGACGGCCTGTTATCCAACACATTTACCGATGGCCTGTTGGGACAATCATTAACATTCTTTGCCCAGGCAAAACAGTTGGCATCACAAAACACATAAACGTATGGCAAAATTGTCTGAAAATCTTATCCGCGAAATATCGTCCAAACGTAACGAGCCCGACTGGCTGCTGCAATGGCGTCTGGACGCATATAACGCGTGGAAAGATATGACCGAACCACACTGGGCCGACATTGAATACCCCCCCATTGATTACGACAGTTTAAATTATTATAACGAGCCAGGCGGAATCGATAATTCTGACCTAGAATCCGTGTATGATAAAATGGGCCTGCCCGAAAATGAAAAACGCGCCCTGTTGGGAATGGCAACCGACACTGTAATCGACAGCCGTTCCGTCCATACATCATACACAGCCGAACTAGAAAAATTAGGGATAATATTTCTACCCTTCTCGGACGCAGTTATCAAACATCCCGACCTTGTAAAAAAATACCTGGGCACGGTCGTACCTGCATCTGACAACTTTTTTGCTGCACTAAATGCCGCCGTATTTTCAGACGGCACATTTGTATACATCCCACCAAACACAAAATGCCCTATTGACCTGGCCAGTTATTTTAGAATAGAAACCGCAAAAATCGGACAATTTGAACGCACGCTTATCATTGCAGATATTGGCGCCGAATTAACGTATATGGAGGGCTGCAGTGCCCCCCGCCGTCCAAACCACCAACTGCACAGTGGCGTTGTTGAAATTATTGCTATGGATAACGCAACCGTCAAATATGTAACCGTCCAAAATTGGTTTGCCGGCGACTTTGATGGCACGAGAAACAACGGCGGCATTTTAAACTTTGTAACCAAGCGCGGAATTTGCCACGACAACGCAAAATTACTCTGGACCCAGATGGAGGTTGGCAGCGCCCTAACCTGGAAATACCCATCTACAATTTTACGCGGAAACAATGCGTACAGCGATTTTTATTCACTGTCAATTACACGTGGTGCTCAAATGGCCGACACTGGCACAAAAATGATACACATTGGCGACAATTCAATATCAAACATTGTCTCATATGGCATCGCACTGGATGCATCCACCCAGACATTTCGCAGTCTGGTATCTTTTACCGGTGAAAACTGCACCAATGCATCCAAGTGTGACAGTCGTATTATCGGCAATCGCGCCACTGCCAACACACTGCCACGAATTATCCACGGCGGCCGAAAAAATTCACAATCGCACGAGGCCACAACCGGCACCATCGACGCCGCCACACTAAACTATCTGAACATGGCCGGCATCGAAACCGACGCTGCAATCGCACTGATAATTGGCGCCGCCGCAACACCGGTTTTATCACGTCTGCCGATGGAATTTTTGGTTGAATCAAAACAATTAATACAAATGGCAATATCCAGGGATTAAAGATGTTAGAAATAAAAAATTTAACTGTATTTTATGGCGACAAAGAATTACTGACCGACATCAACATGACGGTGTCTGGTGGCGAACGCCATTTAATATCAGGACACAACGGTTCGGGCAAATCAACATTGGTCCAGACAATCGCCGGCAACCCAGACTATAAAATCACATCCGGCAAAATCATATTTGACGGTCGCGACATCACAAACGAAAATGCGACCACACGCGCACTGTTGGGCAT
>JAEDOP010000063.1 GCA_016301865.1 Alphaproteobacteria bacterium | reverse complement strand
GACTTAATCTCCTGTGGTTTTCCGATACAAATTTGGTAAAAGCATCTGCGGGTAAAGCGCACAACAAAGTTCACATATCTGTATTGCAGACGTGGAAAAATATGAATGCGTATTTGTTTTAGTCCATGCATCCGAATTTTTATTGGCGTTGTCAGACAGGTTATAATCGTTTGCATTGGTGTTTTCCACATCGCATTACGCGCCAATTTGATTGCGCGTTTTGGATGTTTAATTGCATAGGACAGTGGAATGTTAACACTGAACAGTGGTTGATAAATACTGTGTGCACTGTCGTATGCGTGTTTAATTTTTGCCATGTTTTTGTGATCCGTCTTGGTCGGATTATCACACAGGCAATTTACCCACCGCACCAATGTTTCGCCATTTAAATAAATGTTTGCACCATTAAACCATTGTTTAATATCGTTGGCAAAATCAACCGCGCCATTGGACACATCTGGGTATATTTCGCGACGGAACTTTTCCGCGTCTGTCGGATTCGGGTCATATACGGGTTGACCATCTGATGTCAGATTTTTTATCGGATATTCCGGTGCCGTCATTAAGAATTCCATAAAATTCCAATTTTTGGTAATTACGTATTTGTCCTCTTTGTTTTTTTGTAACAATTGGGAATATTTATATGCATACCCCAGATAATTATTCAATACAGACCAATATAACCCAATTGTTGGGTGTTCTAGCACTTCTTCCACCAGTCTTTGTGATGACAATGCGCCTGAGCTTATCGTATCAACAACCCCGATTTTATCGGTCTCCCCAGCGTGTTTCAGCAGGTATGACTTATAATTTTCGCGTTCTATCCCCGCCAATTCACCGAAAATATCTATGTTATTTTGAATAAAATCATGATAATCAGACCATTTTTGTAATTGCGTCGCCCCCGCTAATTTTTCAATCCGTTTATCTTTGGCTCGAAAATATTCAATAATTGCCCCAGATTGTTTTATATCCTTTTTCCAATAATCCAACCGACAAATCAGGTTCAAGAATCGTGGCGCATAAATATACGAATTCTTTATCGTATCATTAAACGTATTAAACACACGCTGTAATGTATAGCCATCGCGTGCCACAAACATCAGGTGGTCAATCCCCTGATTTTGTGCCGCCTGTTCAATCCATCGTGTATAGCCATAAATTACCGGGCCGCCATATTCATAGCCCAATTTTTCCCAGTAATTTTTGGCAACTGCCATACCCATACGTTCGGCCTGATCACGCATCGCCATAATCGCCACCAGAATACTTGCCCCCAGGTTATCGTCCTGTTTGCGATAAAATTTGGACATGCGAACATTATTTTTCAGCAAGGTTTTCACCAGGTGCGGATACAAATACGCCCGCAATCCATGTTCGCGTGGCCTTTTATAGTCTGATTTTTTGCTGTCACCAATATGCAATATTTTTTTCGGTGCCACCCCCATATCACGAATTATCGTATCAAACAGTGTCCCGCGCGCCTTGGTCTGGTTAATATCGCCTGACACATACAACCTATCATAACCGCCAAACCCATTTTTGTTTAATACATCTGCGATAAATTCGGTTGGCAGATACATATCAGATGCCACAACGATTTTTTTGCCATTTTCACGCGCGAAATCCCAAATCGC
This sequence comes from Alphaproteobacteria bacterium, assembly GCA_016301865.1. Lineage (GTDB taxonomy): Bacteria > Pseudomonadota > Alphaproteobacteria > Rs-D84 > Rs-D84 > Enterousia. The sequence goes on along the minus strand of JAEDOP010000063.1, from coordinate 3,612 downwards.
TTTCATTTCTGGATTTTGGCGCAATACCATACGTTCCCAATCCAATTCCACCTGTTTCAGGTGTTGAAAACACGGATCGATTTCATCGTATATTTCATCAAACGTAATATCCTGTTTAGTCGAATTTTTCTGGCGTGCATTTTGTTCCGCACCAACACGGCATGTCATAAAGAATGGTGCATTATAGTGACGTTCAATATGTAAAAACAAATCAATTGGCCGCACATACGGTCGAAACAACAGCGTGTCAAATATATCAAACGACACGACATCAACATTTTTTATCAACTTTTGTATTTTTTTATTCATGATAAACACTCTCTATGTTCAGGCAATTCGACCAATTTTTATAAATTCAAACAGATATATTTTTTTGTCCTGCACCTTTAATAATGGTATTTTTTCAAACAGGTAATATTTTGTCTTGGTAATTCCGTATTGTTTTTTTCGAATGATTGGCAGGAATCCGAATAAATACACGTGTTTGTTGGTTTCGCCCGCCAAACTAATCAGATGTTCTTTTATCTTATTATCATCTGTAATATAGTCTATAATATTTGCCTTAACGCGTTCCGCGTTATCGCGTTGGGTTTTCTGTGATAAAACAGACACGTTTGTATTATGCCAACGATATTTTAGTAATTTTTCCGGCAGATTATGTATAGGTGCAACCTTGATAATCTGCGACCAAAGTTCATAGTCTTCGGCATGGCAAAAATCAGGATTATATCGTATATTATTATCCCGTAATACAGACACACGGATGGTTGTCGCCGGGTGCGACAACGGGGTTCCCAAAATCAGCATATCCAGAATTTTCGCGTTTTGCGGATACTTACGCAGGGTTGTAATAACATTTGTTCCAAATTTTTCATGCCATCCACCAACTGCGCCAACGTGCGGATTTGCATCCAGGTATGCGACCTGTTTTTCTAATCTATCATTTATTGCAATATCATCACTGTCCATGCGTGCGATATATTCGCCACGACACAAATCCAATCCCTGGTTCAAGACGGCGATTAATCCCTGATTTTTCTTGTTGTTAATAAATTTTATGCGTTTGTCCGCCCGGGCATAGCCATTGACAATTTCTGCGGTTTTATCCGTACTGCCATCATTAATGATTATAAATTCAAAGTCAGAAAATGTTTGGTTTAAAATGCTTTCAATCGCCTCGGCAATATATTTTTCAGAATTATACGCGGGCATTAAAACCGAAACTTTTGGCATGGGCGTCCTTTACGTTAAAAAAACAGGGGGTGGACGTTCAAGCAATCAGAAAACCGTGTTAAACTGTTTTTCTAACTTTGTGCGCTTTCAATATATGGCACACGCATCCACCCCACATGGGAATGAGATCCGGTTGCCCCAAATACGTAAAAACCGCCATAATAACTGGCGGCCGGGAAGTTAGAAACCTCATAGTATTCAGATGAGCCCGTGGGTCTTTGGGCGTGCGCCCTGTTATATAACCCGCGGCTTCCCGACCCGCGTCGGGAAACGATGCGTATGCATCGCTGTTTTAACGATGCACAACGCACCGGAATACTATAAGGGGGAGTTTCTAAGTCCCCGGATTTCCATGCAATGGGAAAACCGCATCAATTATAGGAATAAAAGCAAATCTTGTCAAGCCACAGATGACATAAAAAATCCCCCGCAAACGCAGGGAATTTTTTAGGCTATACCACATTTGTATTAGTGCGAAACCTTCGCTTCGGTCATAACGACATGCTTGCGCAATTTTTTGTCGTATTTACGGAACTTCATTTTGCCCGCTGTATTTTCGGACCTCGTATTTTTTGTTGTAATATAGAATACGCCAGTTTCGTTGTTTCTTAACTGTACAACTTCTTTGCTGCCTTTTTTAGATGCCATTTTATTCGCCTTTTATTTATTCTGCGCAGTATATTAAGTTATTTTGTTCGCCAAATCAAGTGTTTTTTATATTAAATCATATTTGGTGCGGGTAAGGAGACTCGAACTCCTATGGGTTGCCCCACTGGAACCTAAATCCAGCGCGTCTACCAATTTCGCCATACCCGCCTTTTAATATACCGGATAATCACGTGGGAACGATGGGTCGGGACGCCGCAGGTCAGATTTCACCCCACATCCCGCAACCACTAATGTTGCCACAATAATAAAACCCAGAATTATTTTTTTCATGCCCACTATTATAATCGCGGCATAATTCTGTGTCAAATTTTTATATAATATGATATAATTCACACCCCAGTGGGGATAATGGTCACACAGAAATTGTCGCGCCACCGCAGTCGTCGCCCGGTTGACTTTGTCGGTTTCTTTCGTGGTATGATGCGTTTTCCTGTTATCCGTGAAATATTCGCGGACGCTAGTGCGAATTTTTGAATACTGTCCGATATACAATTTTTTTGCATAGTGTTATATTGATTACATGTCACAAACCGTTCAGTATTTTATATCAGAAACCCATGACAGATTTGATGCTGTGATAAACGGGCACAAGGTTGGTGAAATAACATTTGTGCGCGTCGGTGCAGACAAATTAATAATTGACTATACCGGTGTTGTGCCCGATTATCGCAATCGGCATATCGGATTGACACTAGTTCGTAATGTTGCGAACATGGCGCGCGCCCAGCATCGCCATGTAATAACGCTGTGTCCATTTGCGCGTGCGATGTTTAATCGGTTTTCTGAATTTGATGATATCCGATTAATGAACGCGCATTAAAAAAGTCGTTGCATATTTATTCATTTTTTTACTAAGATTTTGCACATATGTACATGGGGGATTTAATGCGTAAATTATCACGTACCACATTGGTATTTTTAATCTTTTTAAATGGCTATGTCAGTTTGTCTTTGGAATTGGCTGTCCTGCGCCAGTTGTCGTTCTATGTCGGTTCCAGTGCTGTCATCACCAGTATTATTATGGCAATATTTTTGGGCTTTATGTCATTGGGGTACTTTATTGGTGAATCCCAGAAAATAAATGATGCGAAAATTCGTCGCATTTTGAATTTCAGTTTTTTGATTATTGCAACCCTGTCTGTTTGCGCGGCCAGTTTCCCACTTATTACCCAGTATTTCGCATGGATGTACGCGGGCGGTATCCAATCGGGTGCAATCCAGACATTTATATATTCGCTGATATTTCTGTCGGCCGGTCCATTTTTGTTTGGATTTAACACAACATTATTGTCGCGCCAACTGCATGCATACAATAAAAATTGCACCGGCAACATTATGGCGTGGGATACAATTGGATCGGTTTTTGGGTCTATGGCAACAACGTTGTTGTTGATGCCATTTATGGGGGTAAATTATACAGTCGTTTTAATAACTGTTTTATCTGCCCTGGGGGCACTGATATTGTGTCGGCGTTGGTGGGTATGGGTTGTGTGTGCGATTGTGTTGACGGCGTCTTGTTATATCAACAGCAACACGTACCAGCGCGACCATTATGGCATAATTGTAAATAATGCAAATTCCACAATATCTGTATCTGAATGGCCGGACGGTCGTGTGTTAAATATGAATGGCCTGCCGATGTCTGTATATTTCACCAATGGCAATATGGCAGATTATATAAATTACCTGAATGCGCACTATATCTATAAT